>JALRAP010000019.1 GCA_023262505.1 Bacteroidia bacterium | reverse complement strand
CCGATGGATGCAGCAGCCGGGAAATCCTCCTGTGTATACAAGCGGTCGAAATGGTTTGCAGGAATGAAATTGCCCAAGTTGTCGAACTCCCTGTTATGAGAGCAGAAAAAATAATTCTGATAGCCTTGTTCCTTCAATGCATAAGGCAGCCCGGTGAATTTTCGTGTGGGTACCGTACTCATGGGACGGATACGCTTCAACGCGGGATAACTGTACAGCGTGGAGAAAACGCCGTTGTTTGTATGGATACCTGCACTATATGCGTTTTCGAAGAGCAAAGATTTTTTTGCGATGTTGTCGAGCTCGGGGGTCATACCTTTGCCGTTTCCAAAAGCACCCATGAAACCCGCTCCCATTCCCTCCATCAATACCAAAACGACATTCGGTTTATTCAATTCGGATGAAGAAGCTTTGATGCTGCGATGAAAAGGATTCTCTCCCTTGATGGAAGTTTTTTCGGGAATTCCCAAAATGTTCCGAGTGATCGCCAGGGCCTCCTCATCATCCATCAAATTCACCTTGTATGAAAAGCTCTTCATAAAGGTGAAAACGGGATTCAAGGTGGCTTGATTCAAAAAGGCATTGTCACAATGGAAGGCGTCGCCAGGCCGAATCGGATGGGTCAGTTTGCCACGCATGCCAAGGAAACAAATGAATCCTGAAACCAAAAAGACTGCAAGAGCCGCAAGCTTGCCAAACCTTTTGTATTCAGAACGCCAATCAGCATCAACAATCATTTTTTTAGCCAACACATGAAAGAGCCATCCCGTCAATACACATAACATCAAAGCCAAAATCAAAAAAAACAAATGGGAAGAGTTGGAGGCTATCATGTGGACAACCGTTCCTGGGGTACCCATCCATTGAAGCGCGTCTTCCGTGAGCCTATTCTTGAAAAAATCAAAGTAGGGGATATCGGCTATCGCTGCAAAGCATGCAACAGCCATGCCAACAGAAACAAGATAGGAGATCGCCTTCGTTGGAGCTTTGCTTTTGGATTGCAGCAAGTAACACACTAAAAAAATCAAAATAGGCAATGCCAACAGATATGATAATACCACCATGTCGAATTTCCATCCCAGAAAGAAAGTGTTGTACAAAGCAATGCCACCTGAACCCAACTCATCTTGCCCGTTGAAAAGCATGAATGAAAGCCGTAGCAAAGTAAAGATGATGGTAGCGAAAAATACCACTGCCAGCAAATACCGCATGCTAACGGGTAACCAACGTTTGAAAATTGATTGCATGGTCATCGATGAATGGAATTCACGGAGAACCCATCGACGACAAATATAAACAATCCTACAGGGTCACTTCTTGATCACCAAAGAAAACCTTTTCACGGCTGCCATGAAATGCGACATTTTACGTTTGGAAATGGGGATTTTGGTGCCGTCTTTCAAAACCGCGACTCCTCCATCCTCATTCAAAAAACGCTTCAGGAAGAACATATTAATCATGTGTGACTTATGTGGACGAACAAACACATCTTCCGGCAATCGTCGCTCAAAATCCTTCAAGGGTTTTGATACCATATAGCGCTTACCATCCTCCGTGAACACTTTTGTATAGTTGTCATCAGCTTGCAAACGGGCGATTTCATTCAGCTCCACAACCGAAAAACCGCCTGCATGCGACAAGGCTATGCTGGTCAGTTTATCATTTACCTGGCTCATGGCTCGGCCATCCCTCGCCATCCTTATTTTATCACCCAATCCAACCAATGAATCCAATTTCAAAGGTTTGACCATGTAATCAAGTGCTCCTTGCTTGAGCGCTTTTATTTTCAAATCGGGAGTGTTGGCCAATGCGATGAATGAAAAATCCCGGTCGGGAAAACAATCCAGCAAATCAGTAGCGGAATCACCATCCATGTTGAAATCGAGAAATACCACTTGGGGCTTGAACTCCCGTATAAGGTCGAGTCCTTCGTTGGCGGTCCTGGCAACTGCCAGTATCTCAAGCTCTGGACAGTGCAGGGCCATCATCGTCCTGAATCCGTTGGCAAATTCATAATGCTGGTCGACAAGAACCGTTGAAATTTTATCTTTCATATCCTATTGAGTTGGTTACACGATTGGATCATGCAACGGAAAAGCTTCAGCAAACCAGGATATGATTGATAAGAAAAAAGCCATCACCGGTATGCACCGGTGATAACTGCAGCAAGTGATCTGAACAGGGGTATTCCCTAACGATGGTGATCTTATCGGCGGCCGGGGGGAGGCCTTGGGGAACGCTTCAAAATTACATGGCGATGACAAAATGAAAACTCCCAAGCAATTTAGATTTCCTCAATGTATTGTTAGTAACTTTGGCTATCAAAAGACTCCCAAAATGAAGCATTCCAAGCGCCTGTTAGGCCTGTTACTGAGCGTCCTATCGCTTTCCAATTCAATTGCATCGGGCACCGACACACTTACCCGCAATTACCCAGTACCCCAATTGAAACGGATCAGTTCCGACATCATCCGATTGTCGGCCGATGAGATGGAAGGACGTGAGCCTGGCACCCCAGGAGAAAAATTGGCATCCGAATACATCATTCAAGAATTGTATGCTGCGGGTGTTGCGCCGGCCGGGAAGGATGGATTCATTCAACCATTCACCTTCAATGCCGGATCCTATGCCGGTGCCAACAACAGACTTGTTATCGGCAAGACCGTGTTGGAGCTTAAGAAAGACTACTATCCGCTGGCCTACTCTGCCAACAACGGATTCAAAGGAAAAACGATCCACATCAAAAACGGTGTTGCCGCCCCAGGCCGCGACGATTACCGCGAAATGAATGTTAAGGGCAAGGTTGTGGTGATGGAGTCTGCCAATCCTGCGGATATCGATCCTCATTCCAAGATGTCGGCTTATGCGGATTTGCGTACGCGAATCGACAGCGCGGCAGCACGAGGTGCCATAGCCGTTATCTTCATCAACAGCGACACCACATCGGATAACCCATCCGGCAAATACTCCAACCGCATCACACCAACCGCCTTGCCTGTTGTTTTCGTGAACCGTGATGCAGCCTCTGTATTGAAGGCTAACAAGCCCGTGGATGTGGAAGGCAAAACCGAAATATTAAAAAACGAAAAGACTGCATTGAACGTGATCGGTCTCATCGACAATCAGGCTCCAACTACCATTGTTATTGGCGCCCATTACGACCATTTAGGCTACGGAGGGGAATCGTCGTTGTATAGAGGCAGCGAGAAAGCGATTCACAACGGTGCTGATGACAATGCCAGTGGCACAGCTGGCTTGCTAGAATTGGCACGCTTGCTCAAAAACTCGAATCTCAAAAGCAATAATTACCTGTTAGTTGCCTTCTCCGCTGAAGAAATAGGCCTATTGGGTTCTGCGCACTTAGTGAAGCATCTTCCCGTGCCCGTAGAGAACATCAATTGCATGTTGAACATGGATATGATCGGACGCCTTAAAAAAGAAGATCCGGTGTTATTGGTACATGGTGTGGGCACCTCACCTGTTTGGAAAACAGCAATAGAGGGCATCAAGCCCGACGGCATGCGCGTGAAGACATCCGAATCAGGCATGGGACCATCTGATCATGCTTCATTCTATTTGCGCGACATTCCTGTGTTGCACTTCTTCTCGGGCACTCATGATGACTACCACAAGCCGTCCGATGATGCTGATAAAATCAACTTCGAAGGGCAACTGGACATTATAAATTATATCATGGAGGTCATTGCTGTGGTAAACAACAACGATGGCAAAATGCCATTCACCAAAACCAATGACAACAACAATGAAGACACACCGCGTTTCAAAGTAACCTTGGGTGTGGTTCCCGACTATGGTTTTGATGGAAAGGGTATGCGTATTGATGGTGTGAGCGAAGGCAAGCCCGCTAAAAAAGCCGGCTTGATGGCTGGAGATGTGGTTGTGAAAATCGGCGAACATGATGTGACCGACATGATGGGATACATGAAAGCTTTAGGACGGTTCTCCAAGGGTGATAAAACCACGGTTACCTTCATGCGCAACGGCGAATCCAAAACTGCCGAAGTAGAATTCTGATTCGCGAAATCACATGGAATCAGGTAAGCAAATCGCAGTTGTAGGTGGCGGAAGCTGGGCCACCGCTATGGTAAAAATCCTTTCGAACAACTGCGACCGCATCCGTTGGTGGATGCGTAGCCAAGAAGCTGTTCAATCCATCCAAATAAACAAGCACAATCCTGCTTATTTGAGTGATGTGGAGATCGACCTGAACAAGGTTGTGCCCACATCCGACTTGCAATCTACAATTAACGATTCCGACTTGATTATCCTGGCGGTGCCTTCTGCATTCCTGGATTCCACATTGTCTGGAATTTCCTCAGACAGCTTGAAGGGAAAGGTTGTTTTTTCCGCCATCAAAGGTATTGTGCCCGGACCACTATTGATTGTAGGCGAATATCTGCATCGACATTTCGAAATACCATACGACCAAATAGGTGTGATAACCGGTCCATGCCACGCCGAAGAAGTGGCCATGGAAAAGCTTTCTTACTTGACATTGGCCTGCAAAGACACGGCACATGCGGCATTGCTTGCCGGTCTTATGAATTGCCGCTATATCCGCACAACCGTTTCGGACGACATTTACGGAACCGAATATTCCGCCGTGATCAAAAACATCATCGCCATTGCCTCCGGCATTTGCCATGGCTTGGGCTACGGCGACAATTTCCAAGCGGTACTTGTCTCCAATGCCATACAGGAGATCAAGCGGTTTGTGGATACGGTATCTCCTATCGGGCGCGACATCAAAGACTCGGCCTATCTTGGTGACTTGTTGGTTACAGCTTATTCGCAGTTCAGCCGGAATCGCACTTTCGGTAGCATGATTGGAAAAGGCTATTCGGTGAAGTCTGCACAGCTGGAGATGAACATGGTGGCCGAAGGCTATTATGCTGTGAAGTGCATATCCGAGTTAAACAGTAAGTACCAAGTGGAACTCCCCATTTGCAGTGCGGTGCATGAGATCCTATACAACCACGCATCGCCACGCAGCACGATGCAGGCGCTCAGCCAACGGCTGAAGTAGATTTTGGAATTGGTTTTTGTTATCAACCTACCCAAAAACCTAATAATTTTCTGCATAATCTTTGGACGGAATGAGAATAACTAAGCACCAATTCACCATTAGTATTAGTTTTCAAACCTTGAGTAAGCGGTTGTCGAAACAAATGAAATAAAATGAACATTAGAACCTGATTAAAAATAAGCAATGAGAAAAATAATTGTAGTGGCCGGGGCGACCGGTAATCTTGGTGGAAAAATCGTAAAGGGATTATTAGCCAAAGATGTCGAAGTTCGAGCCATTGTACGTCTAGAAACTGACAAAAACAAAATAAAAGACTTAGAAGAAAAAGGCGTCAAAGTCTTTCAGGTGGATACATCCAATAAAACAGAAATATCGAAGCATTGCATAGGTGCAAATTGCGTTGTATCGGCTTTGGCGGGATTAAGGGAAACTGTCATCGACTCGCAGAAAATATTTTTAGATGCCGCGGTTGAGGCCAATGTGCCAAGATTCATACCGAGCGATTATTCAATTGATTTTACAAACCTGCAGGAAGGACATAATAGAAATTTAGACCAAAGGAGGGAGTTCCACAGGTATCTTGATAAAATGCCGATCAAAGCCACCACCATTTTCAACGGAGCTTTCATGGATTTACTAACCACAGACATGCCTTTAATTCTTTTCAAGCAAAAACGGATTTTATGTTGGGGCGATGCAAATCAACTTTTAGAATTCACAACCACAGACAATGTTGCTGAATTTACAGCTGCGGCGGCTATGGATGATAACACTCCGAGATTTTTAAGAATTGCCGGCGAAAGACTTACATGTAACGACTTTGTGCAATTACTTTCGGAACTTACGAATAATAAATACAAAATACTCAGACCAGGAGGAATTAGTCTTCTGAATTTCCTAATCAAATTGACTCGATTTTTTTCGCCTTCAGAAAAAGAACTCTACCCAGCCTGGCAGGGAATGCAATACATGAGAGACCTAATGGAGGGAAGAATCGTATTTCAAAATTATGATAACAATAGATATCCCGGTATCGAATGGACTTCAGTAAAGGATTTTTTAATAAAAGAAATGAAAGGCATTGATAAAAGCCATTAATCAAAACAAGAAAATTACTTACTGCATACAGTGCTAAATATATTTGCCGACAAGTGTTTGATTGTTACTTTACATTACACATATAATTATTGTAACTTAAATTACTTTATATTACAAATACCGGATCGGCATCAAGCACCACATGGTAATTGTATACAGCACTGAAATTATTATTTTTAATGAAAATATTTAAATAGTGATACCTTAAAAAATACTAAAAAATGAAAAAATTCATGATTGACATTCGATTAGAAGGATTGGACAACGAAACCAGAATGAAATTGCTTCCAAGAGAACAGGAGCTTGTAAAAGAGATGGAACAAAACGGGGTAATTGTGAACAACTTCATTAAACTTGATATGTCTGGTATTTTTATGGTAATGATGGCAAAGGACCCTGAAAATGTGCATTCCATACTGTCAACTTTGCCATATTACCCATATATGAAAATTACCATTACTCCAGTAAGGGTGGTTAATAGCGTTAATGAATAACAAATGTTGTTGGAATCCCCAGAAAAAAGTCCTCATCTGATAGCTATCGGATGGGGATGAGTAATTGGGAGCTGAAATACTACTACTTGCCTTGCATCACTCACCTGTTCAACCACCACAGGCTTCCTGAAAGCACAGAAGCGAAGCCTACCCATAGCAAGTATGGTAGCTGAAGCCAAGCCGCCGTAGTCGACACTTGGTGCATCTTGAGAGTCATAAGCAAAATCGTAACCCAAAGCAATATGATTTCTGCGAAAGCAAATCCCATCATGTGCCAGCGGAAAAAGATAAGACTCCAGAGGAAATTCAAGGTAATCTGAACGGCGAAAAGCCAAATAGCAGCCGTTCGCGCTTCTGAGGGTTCCGCCTTCAAAACCAAGTAAAGCGAATATCCCATCAACAAATACAAAACCGTCCATACCGGACCGAAAACCCAACTAGGAGGATTAAAAAACGGCTTGTTGATGGTGAAATACCAATCATTCACACCAGCAGCTGAGAGGTATCCCGAAAAACCTCCGATAGCCAAGGGGATCAAGAGACAAAAAAAGAGTCGCATTGCTTTGGGGTTATTTGATTACCGTAAAGATATAGCGGATAAGCATGATTCGCGGTTATTCAATCAACACTTTTCTTAAGTAAGATTCATCCCCGCATTGGACTTTGACCAGATATACACCACCTGCCAAATTCGACAAATCAATTGGAAAGGGTGCTTGCAAATCATCTACTCTATTTGAATAAACCTTTGCTCCGGTGAAATCGAATACATCAACGGTTCCACCCTGCAAGCCACCTGTTGGTGAATCCATCCGAACATAAACGATGCCCGAAGAAGGATTGGGGAATAAATTCAGGGCATTGGTCCCGACCGAATATTGATTCACGCCCGAAGGCCCGCCATTGAAAAAGGCTTCGAACAATGTGGCTGTTGGAATGTTCAACTGAAGAGAAATATTGGTGTTAACGACAGTTGGACCCGTTCCGGTGATTTCCCAATGGGAAAACGTATATCCGGGATTCGGAATCGCTGTAATACGGACCGGATTGCCATTGAAATAGACGCCGGTCCAAGGAAGCGAGTCGGGTACGATCGTGCTGATTTGAATCTTACCTGCTCCTGCCGGCTCCACATCCAATGTAACATCAACTTGTCCGCTAAGTGAAAAGTTGTTCTGGATGTCGTCACGCACCTGGTCAGTTCTTACACCATATTCCGATAGCAGGGTTTGATGGTTGCTTTGAAAAGAGTTCATCTGACCGCTAATATTGTTAGGGTCTCCCCAACGCATGTATTCCCTGGGCATCTCCGGAGCAGTTAAGCTGAACATGGTATTGGCTACAGCAGACAACCGGTCATATCTATAGGATGTATTCATCAGATCCGCATAACGGTTGATGAAGTAATTCCTGTATCGCGGGTTTTGTATGCTCTTCAAGAAAACATTGATGAAGGGATTGGCAGGATCAGCGCCCAGCACATATCCGATATGATCATCAAAAGCGCTTGAAAACCCGAACGGATTCATCGAACCTTCGAGGTCAATCAAGCAGAAGCGCCATCTGAAACCAGTGGTGTTGGAACGGTAAATCTTGATATTGTTCTGGGGCCAATCTACGTTGCCAACATATGTTTCGCCGATGATATAATCGGTATAATATTGTAAGTCGAAATAATTGTCGGCGGCACTCCAATAACCGGTGTCAGCAGGGTTCAAAGAATTGAAAGCATTATAATCCACATAAAACGAATCCACAGATCCCTCAACAGCCCGCAACACATAATAATTCCATGCGCTCAGCGAAAGGAGATCAAGCGAATCGCCATCAGCACCTTCTTGCTCTTCGAAATACTCAGAATCGAATTTTTCTCTCAACTCATACAATCCGAAATAAGCGCCATTGATATAAACGGATACGGGACGCCATGCCGAATAATAATTATATGTTTCGGCTCCCATGTTTTCAAGATGAGCTGCATCCTTGAAAGGCAAACTCAGGAAAAAATTGCTGCCGTTACGCAGATACAATTTACTGTACTTGGTTCGGTTGGGCCGATTGGGAATAATCGGATAATTCACCGGACCCGCTCCCAGCACGGGATGGTCGAGCTCTATCCGGAAAGATTTTTGAGGATGCGAGCGGCTTCCTCCCAAACCGCCATCCACTTGCATGCCGGCTTGCTGGGAAAAAACCAATTGGTTCAATGTATCGAAATACTCGACGTATGCGGAGCGTTCCCAATCAAATTGCCAATTATCGAAAATGCCATTGGCACCATACAGATTTTGCGGATCAGTAATGACAGACAGAACAGGTGTTGCATGGCTAACTCCAAAGAAACAAGTTGCAGCTGCTACCGTACTGGGTAAAGATGTGCTAGAAAACGCCCTTGCTTTGATGACACTTGAAAAGAACAATGAAATCGGTGTTCCATTGTAAATACTGGAATTGGGTTTGGGATCACTTCCATCTAGCGTATAACGAATAACACTGCCTGTTCCATTCGGATTTACCATTGAAACCGTTTGCGGAGCGTTGAAAAAACCTGAGGTGATATTAATCGTAGGAGGCAAAAGATAGCTGCTGTAGGCAACCAACAAATTGTTGGAGGCGCCAGGTGATCCGCCTTGGAACAAGACCGATGGTGAGTTCACATTGGCATTAGGGAAACAACCTCTGCTTACATCGGGTTGCTCTGTGTTTACCAACAGATTGCTTATAAGCACTTGTGCGGTATCATACAGGTAAACGAACTCACCTGCTTTGTCGATCTTGAAATTGGTGTGCAAACGTAAGCTCGTATCAACCGGCTCAAACGAATTGTTTACTTCGTTATAAGGCACAGGCTTCATTGCGATATCAAAGTATTGATAAACGGTGCCGGGATCAGTCGAAGCCACATCGAAAGCCATATCGGTAATAGGTCCGGGCTGAAGCCCGGCTGCCAGGAGTTCGGAAGCAGGGAAAATCATTTGGTTCTTGGCCGACCAATACCAGTTTCCGTAAGGAGCAGGATAATCGTAAGGCGAATTTTGAATGGCCCCTGTTCCGATAATGGTGTTGTTGAGTTTGATGTTAGGCCTCAATGGAGCTCTGAATCCATAAGGCGCTTGGCAAGAAGCCTCACTGCCGTCGTTGAACGCATACAGGGTGGAATTATACGAAGTGGCAGACTGATTGAAAACGGAGTTGGTGGTATAACCAATCCTGTAAGAACAAACGTTGATGAGAATGGATGAAACACCATCCCAATTGAAAGGAGTCGTGAACACATGTTGGTTCCAGCCCAATACGGGGTTGTAATTGGGTTCGGACAGCACATTCACAAAACCTGCCAAAGGCTTGCGGTCTTTTCCACTGCAAAACACAACGAGGTACTGGTTGGGTTGCAACTGGATATCGGGGAACGTCCATTTGGCCGGAGCAGCAGGGTCGTCTGTTAACGAGTAATTGAGCAGCTGCACGGCGGCAGTTCCAGAGTTGTAGATTTCTATCCAATCGGGATACTCGCCGTTTTCATCCGCAATAGCGGCATAGTTTCGATTTGACCCTTCATTGATGACCAATTGAGCGTGTAACAAACCAGGCAGAAGGCATAGAAGAAAGTTTACGGAAAGTGACTTGAATAGAATGCGTAAAAACATAATGCTGCGTTATATCATTAAATCCGAAGCACCCAAATAATGAGGTTCGGTTTAAAAGTAATGAAATGGTGGTTAGATTAAAAAGCAAATTGGCGAAATGGTATTTCACTTCCGCCAAACCATGATTTCATCGGCGAAAATCCATGATGGCTTACCGGCCCCGGGATGGCCCGCAGGACAAAGATTGTCGCCCTTGGTGCGAATGCGAACAAAACGGGCAACCACGTTCAAATTTCGGAATGTGACATCCTCTATCCGTTGCAAGACGGGATTCGAAGATTTCGCAGGGTTCGGCGACTGCTTAGATACGATCTGGTATACAACACCATCCCTCGAGTAGGCAAGCTCCACCTCATCAGGCATGAATATCCAACTGGATGGTGCTTCTAGAAATCCAATGGCTACCTTACTCAGCGTATCGGGAATACCCAGATCGATGGTGATATCCAATCCTGTTTCATAGTAGCCCTGCCAAAATCCATCTGCATAATCCAGACTTCCTCTAATCCCATCGTTAAGAGCGGTAGGTCCCGATGCGGGATATTGCTCATTGAATGGTGTAAATCGCTTTACGCCTTTGCCAACAGCCATGTGACTGATTCGGTTCTCTCCGATTATCGGTCTCGCAGCAAATATCCGATTGAATTTTGGAGCATTGATTAAGTACCGGGACTTCTCCGAATCAATAGAGGCGTTTGCAACCCCATTGGCCAGCGGCTCAAGGGTCATGAGGAAGCCTCCACCGGGAAGCATGTTGATGGGAATCGAATCGTTTTTTGAAACCCGAAAAATGGTGGAGCCATAGATCTGCTTCGTGGAATCAATACTGGAGGTAGGCACATCATGCACCAGTGTGGCCTTGTAGGTAGTGCCGCCATCTAAAAACGATAAAGATATCTGCAACGAAGCCGAACCGTTGCCTGTAAGAGCCGCCACCACCCAGCTATCACCATCCTTGCGCGCTACAGCAAGGTGCTTTCCTGGATGGGCAGCTAACGCAATAGTGGTGTCCCACTTTGAACTGATTTGTTTCAAGGCCGGCAGCAAGGGATGCCGCTCGTAGTTTTCAACCATGTCGGCGAACATGAGCATCGGACTGCTGAACACTACACATTGCGCCAGTTGATGTGTGACCAGGTTCGGGATTCGTTTGTTTTCCAATGGGGAGTGGTTCACTTTGAATATGCCAGGTGTGAAATCGAATGGTCCGGCCAAACCCCTTGTAAAGGGAATCGTTACTGAATGGGATGGTAGCGATGCCTTATACGTGGCATTCCATTCATTACCCCTCACGGCTTCTTGCGTAAGCAAGTTGGGCCAAGTGCGATCGAGCCCCGTAGGCTTGATGCTTTCGTGCACATCCAAACAAATCTGGTATTTGGCAGCAAGCTCTACAACCCTTTGAAAATGGCGCACCATGTATTGGCCATGATGTGGCATGCCCTTGGGGATGATAGGTCCTGCATAGCCTGTTTTCACGTATCGAACTCCAATTTTGGCATAAAGGTCAAACGCTTCTTCCATTTGCCTTTCATATTCCGGAATGTTGCCTCCGGTTTCATGATGGCCGATCAACTGAACCCCTTTTGCCTTGGCATAGTTGGTCACTTCAATGAGGTTGAAATCGTTTGTTGGATTTAAAAAATCCTGCATAGGTGTTTTGTTGGATGCCCATGTTTCCCAACCTTTGTTCCACCCTTCAACCAAGACGCCTTCTATACCATTGGCAGCTGCGAAATCAATATACTGCTTTGCCCGCGCAGTAGTGGCGCCATGCTTAGGCCCCTCACTCCATGAATATTTTCCAGAATGCATACCCCACCAGATGCCAATGAAACGGATTGGCCTGATCCACGACGTATCGACTATAGAAGAAGACTCATTCAGGTTTTGTATTAGGTTGGAGGTGATAAGACCTGCTGCATCATTTGCTATCAGCACACAACGCCATGGGGTACGGTACTCTCCCTTCGACCTACAGGCAATACCGTCAGGCCACAGGTGCAAGGCCGACTCGAACGAACTTGCTTTGGGTTCGATGGGCTTTAGGTACATCTCCGAGTAATCCACCAACGCCGCTTCGTGAATGGAGAACCAGGCGCCGTTTTGTTTTTTTACTGTGAAAGGTGTTGAGGAAGACTTAGCACTAGCAACTGCATCCCATCGGTACAAGGATTCGTATGAGAAATCATCGTAAGGAGCCCAATAACAAGAATCGGTTGATGCGAATCCGAATGATGTGTGTTCTTGCGTTATTAAAATACTGTCGCTCGAAAAGTTTTCAGGGAAAATGAACCTGAAAGCCACACCATCATCATATGCCCTAGCTATAAGTTGCAACTTACGGCCAGCTGCATCAATTGGATCCTTATTTGGATTTCGTGCTTCACGTATTTCAATGGTGGCTTCGTTGTAATGGTTCCTGATTTTCCCATTTGAGCTCGTGGGCGACGACCAGTATTCATCGACCATATTGCGGGTTAAAAGCTCTGTGGTCAAATTCTCCCGAAAGTCAGGTGCATTGGCAAAAGAAAACCCCATAGGTGAGCTAGATTCTACGATAACACCCTCTTTGGTTGTAACCTTATAGCCTATCCCTTGGTTTTCGTTATTGATCTCCAACTTGATAAATCCATCCGGAGACATTACTGCTATTGTTTGTGCCCGCAAGTTGCCGTGACTGGCCATTGCAATAAACAGAAATAGAAAAATTATAACTCGTTTCATCATGAAAGGCTTCATTATTGGATTATGTAAGTCATTAAGCAACCTCAACAACCTGGATTTGAATTGGTTAATTTTACCCCTGTTGAGCAAACCTAAGGTGTAAATTTATGTTATTGGAGGAACTACACTAACAAACACAGCCTTTATGGAGTTTCAACCCTCATTTTGGATTTATTTTAATCTTTTCGTCTTGTTCATGTTGGCACTAGACCTTGGTGTGTTTCATCGTAAAACACATGAAGTGAAGGCCAAAGAAGCGCTCATTTGGTCGGGAGTTTGGATTGCATTGGCGATGGCTTTTAACTGGCTTGTTTACCAATATTTCGGTGAGACCAAAGCGTTGGAATTCTTTACAGGTTATGTGATAGAAAAGGCGCTGAGCGTAGATAACATTTTCGTATTCGTACTAATTTTCACTTATTTCCAAATCCCTGCAAAATACCAGCACAAGGTACTTTTTTGGGGCATCCTGGGCGCTTTGGTGATGCGTGTGGTTTTCATATTCGCCGGCGTTGCGTTGTTGGAGAAGTTCCATTGGACCATCTACATCTTCGGTGCCATTTTGATTTTCACTGGTATCCGGATGTTGAAAGATACCGACAAGAAGCTTGAGCCTGAGAAAAACCCCGTGGTCAAGTTTTTCAAAAAAATCATGCCATTCAGCGACAAACTGCATGGCGACAAATTTTTCATCCGCGAAAACGGCAAACGAACCGCCACGCTCTTGTTCCTCGTATTGATCATCATTGAAATGACTGACCTGGTGTTTGCCGTTGATAGCATTCCGGCTATTCTGGCGGTAACCCAAGACCACTTCATTGTTTACACGAGCAATGTGTTTGCCATCCTTGGATTGCGTTCGCTCTACTTCGCACTGGCACACATCATCGACCGATTCAAATACCTTTCAGTTGGATTGTCTGTGATTCTGATTTTTGTTGGATTGAAAATGGTGATGGTGGATATTTACAAAGTCGAGATCCATCACTCGTTGATTTTCATTATTTCGGTACTCATCACCAGTGTGATTTTTTCAGTGCTTCGTACGGGAAGCAAGAAGAATTAAGCAGGGTTCACTGAAATATTTAATACTTTAGGGGCAATAATCGCATTTTGCCCCATGAATCCTATGTCCATCTCCTTGGTGATTTCCCTATACAATGAGGAGGCGGGGGCATATCGATTTTGGACAGACTTGCTAGATGCGTTGAGTGCACTTGACCAATACCGATTCGAGGTGATTTGGGTCAACGATGGAAGCACAGACGGAACTCAGGAGATCATCAACCGAATACTATCCGAAAAAGTCCCAGCCAATATCACTCACCAACCCATTGAGTTTTCCCGAAATTTCGGACATGAGGCCGCTATCATTGCGGGCATTGATCATTCCAGTGGGGATGCAGTGCTTTGCATGGATTCGGACGGCCAACATCCTCCCCTGCAAATTCAAAACATGATTCGGGCATTCGAGGATGGAAATGATATTGTACTTATGGAGCGCGTTAGCCGGGATGACAATGGCTTCATAAAAAACATGATGTCATCGGCATTCTACCGCTGTATTAATGTGCTTTCTGCAATCCGCTTTGAAAATAACGCAACCGATTTCTTCCTTATTTCATCAGAGGTAGCCGGAGTACTTAAAAGCAATTACCGTGAGAGAAACCGATTCATACGCGGATTCATCCAATCCGTAGGTTTCAAATCAACCAAGCTTCCTTTCGAAGCACCAGCTCGTCAATTCGGCACTTCAAATTATTCATTGCTTAAGCTGATCAAGCTCGCGGTGAATGCCATCTTCACTTTCTCATCCGTTCCTCTTAGGATCAGTATTTTCTTTTCCATCGCGTTCATCCTGCTCACAACCTTGTTGGGTGGCTACTCGTTGTACATGTATTTGTATGGAACAGCTCCCCCTTCGGGCTATACCACGATAGTGCTCTTCTTGTCATTTTCATTCTCGCTGCTTTTTTTCACCTTGGCGATCTTATCGGCATACTTCGAGAAAATGATCCAGGAAACAAGAAGCAGGCCTGTTTACATCATCAAGAAAAGAAAGGCCAATGACTAACGCCATCCGGCGGTTTGCTTTATGGAGTGAAAATCCAAAGACCAAACGTAAGATGGTTTTGGGCATCATCTGCTACTGCATACTATTTTACTTTGTTGGCAACTGGTTCCAGATTCCCGATTTCCAATCGAGACAAAAAACCACGGGCATGGCACATCACCTCGCCGAGCGTTTCGTTTATTTCCAATATTACCTGGGCTTGTTCCCCGTTGCCACATTGAACGAAGAACCCGTGTTGTCCAAAAGCGGAGCTCTTGAAGAATTGGAAAAGGACGATGGCCGATTAGTCATGGAAGTAGAGCATTGGTCGAGACTGGGTGAACATGCACGCATATGGGCCTACATGCCGAATGCGTTTCTTCGCGGATCACCCAAAAAGCCAAGTGTTCGGCTTTTCAACACCTTGGTTTTCCTAGGTGCATTACTGACATTGTATCTCGGCTTCCATGCTGCAGGCCAACCCCTGGCCGGAACCTTGCTGACCCTGATGGGCGGATTAACACCGTACTTCGTTTACGAGATATTCGGCCGACAGAACGTATTCGGTTTGCTCGGCGCGGGTTTCTTCTTGCTGATTGGGATGCATGCGAAGTCCATTTTCATTGGCATATCAAAATGGTATTGGATTTGCATCACCCTCATCGGTGCGGTTGTTTTGGGCTTCCTTGCCGAGATTCGAAACGAAACCATCATCCTATTGGCAAGCCTGCTTTGCCTGGTCTTTTTCGCAAAACACAAGCACTGGCTGTTAAGAGTCGGTGTAGCATTAATGGCATTCTTAGCCGTAATGGGCACGCGCGATGGAATCAAATCGTGGTTCGACCGCGAGTTTGAGGAGGCGGAACAAGTTGTCGCAAGACACAAGGGCAATGTTTACAACGGACCACGTATTGAGGGACATCGTTTCTGGCATCCGGTTTATTGCGGGCTCGGCGACTTCGATACACAATACGGTTATCGATGGGATGACCAGGCTGCGTATCGGTATGCGGTTCCTATATTGAATGAAAAATACAAGCTGAACATAAACTACACCGGTGGATTTCATACGCAAAACTATTACGATGCCGACTCCATGTACTATGTGAAGTTCGATGAGATAGCCGAGTATGAAGAGGTCGTAAAGGATAAAGTGATCCAAGACATATCAAACGACCCGTGGTGGTATGTATCCATATTGTTCAAAAGGATCCTGACCATTCTAACCTATTCATTGCCATTCCCCTTGGCGGGATGGTTGCTTTTGCCCGCCGGCTACTTAATGTGGAAGGAACGACGATATGAATGGATGGCCCTGTTGCTCGCATCGCTTGCCTTGGTGGCTACGCCCTTGTTGATTTACTCGGGTGATGGAGCAACTTATAACGCAATGTTCGCGTTTATTTCAATTGCATTCTTATCTCATCTCCTCGTAGGAAAATGTAACCGGTGACCATTCGCATCGTTTGTTCCCAAATCGTCGTATTGCTCTTTGATACACCCGTCACCATCCTAGTTATACGTAGGCGGGTATGTTGTATCCGAAGAAATTTAATCTTTTGATTACGAATCAAAAAACAAGAATCTTAACCATTACCATATATTCGATATTCAATATCTGCTACTTTTAATGCCATGAGGAGGGACCAGCTTTGGACGATTATCAAGTTCAGCAACTTGGATGAACTCCAAACAAACAGGATACTGGATGCCCATATTTATCCAAGCAAGTCGGGTTGGAATGCGTTCATCAGAATCGCCCTATTGACCTTGGGCGCCGGATTTTTCACGGCGGGAGTGGTCTTCTTCTTCGCTTACAACTGGGACTACCTATCCAAGTTCACCAAACTAGGCATAATGGAGTTCTTGGTATTCGCCTTTGCCGCAGTGTATTTCATCAAGTCGCTGAATCCGCTGATCAGGAATGTATCATTGACCGTTTCAGCCATTCTGGTGGGTGGTATGTTCAGCGTGTTTGGTCAGATCTATCAAACGCAGTCGATCGCATTTGATTTGATGTTGAACTGGAGTTTGGCTGTTACATTGTGGGTATTGGTTGCACGCTTTGCACCATTGACCGCGCTATGGTTGATACTGCTACAGATAACCTTATTGCTTTACCTCGAACAGGTGGCACATTCATACAACGAACTGCTTTTGTTTTTCCTGATATCCATTGCCAATCTCTCGGTGCTGGTTGTTCCACACCTTGCATTCCGATTACGAATGGCCCTTTACTCTCCAATATGGTTAAGCATGACAGCACTTTCAGCATGCTTGGTTTTTCTAACGTTGGGAATGGAGCGGGGAATCAATGAACTCTCCAATCCATGGTTCATCCCACACGCAATCCTAACAATTCTGGTGCTGGTATCATCGGCAAGACAGGGTTTCAACATGAGAATGCTGACTCCTTTGGTGATGACCGCAATTTGTACCATCATTATCATATCGTTTTTTATTATCAAGTGGAACGATAATGAGCCTGGGCTTCTTTTATTAACCGCCTTCATCCTATCATCCGTGGTGATATTGGCACGATACCTTATTCGCTTAAATCGTAAATGGCATGGAGAAGAATAGGGATACATTAGAACATGCATTAGAAAAGGTTCGGTCGGTGTCTGGACCAGAATTCGATTGTGATGCCGAACAACTACTGGCCAAAGAAAGTGAGCGATCAGGAGGAGCGATTGCGGTTTTACAAATTGTGGGCGGATTGATGGGAGCTATTGCATTCCTAGGTTTTCTCTTTGCCGTAGGTATTTACCAGTACAGGCTTGCCGTTATAATCATCGGATTTTTGTTTTTCGCCTTTTCGGTAGCGACCCCATGGATCTTGAAGCGCGCATTCCCGGAATCCGTCGTTCTGTTCCTGTTTATGATCGGCTGTTTCCTTTTTACATACGGACTTTCAAATTGCCATTTGAACGGCAACATAATCATTAGCATATTGGTTCTGGTTGCATTGTCAGCAATATGGTTTGGAAAGGGGCGGCTTATCGTATTCACCGCAGTTCTATTATTTGCAGGCAGCATGGTTGCCTACGCATTTGAAAACAGCGTGGAAGACCTGATACATGTGGTAGCCTTTTTTTCATTTGCCATCGCAGGCTGGATTACCATGAACGAATCCAAAATACTTGCGAGGAGAACCCACCTTTCATCCATTTCCGACTCCATTGCTTTGGCTTTTGTTTTTGCAGGTATCGGGGTGATGAACCTTATGAATATTTCCCTGCACATACCTTTCAATCCGAACTTACTTTGGATTTCGGGACTTGCTCCTTTATTCCTAGCTGTGCAAACGATTTACAGGCGCGTGGATGGCTCAGTGCCTGCCACCATCGTTTCTGGAATTGTATTTTTGTCCATTGCCATGTTCGCTCCAGCCATCATGGCATCTATTGCCATCATACTTTTAGGATATGGGTATAACCGTAAAGTGATGATGGTGTTGGGGATCTTGGTTTTTATTCAATTCACATCGCAGTTCTACTATGACCTCAAGTTCACCTTGCTCACCAAATCATGGCTGCTGATGGGAACGGGCGTCTTAGGGCTGGCAGGATATTTCTTCTACAATAAATCCATTCGCAAAGGCCATGGGTGAAAAGTGGAAGAACATATTGGTTTTTTTGGGACTGGTGATCACGCTCGCTCTGTTCAATCTTTCCGTATGGAAGAAGGAGCGAATCCTAGAGGATGGTGAACAGGTGTTGCTCAAAATGGCACCCGTGGATCCCAGAATGCCTTTCCAAGGGGATTACATGAAGTTGGAATATGAAGCGGCTACTGGTGTATCATTGGACTCCATCCCCCGAAAGGGGTATTGCATTGTAAAACCCAACGGTTCGGGATGGCATGAAAGGATCCGTTTCCAAAGAGAATTGAATCCGCTTTTCCCAGGCGAATGTCCGATTGCCTACACCACCGACCGTTACAATGTGTACATCGGATCATCAACCTACTTTTTCCAAGAGGGCAAAGCCCACGTGTACGACAGCGCTTCGTATGCAGGGATGAAGGTCGACCATAAGGGTAACAGCGTGCTGGTGGGGCTCTATGACAAAAACCGGCAATTGGTGAAATAAGCGGCTTGGAAGCAACGCTTAGACCAGGATATCATTGACGTCTGTTGACTAAATTTGGGTCATCCAACTTTATGCCATGCGCCTACTAGCTATCCTGCTTTTATTGCAATCGTTCCAATCTTTTTCCCAGAATCTCATACCGCTTCCAAGCCTAATCACCTATCCAGACAAAAACGGGTATTATGTTTGGCCACGCAACGCATCCGCGCGAGTCGAAGGAACAGACGATCCCATGGTGGCTGCCGTGATCAACAACTTCGCTGGAGAACTCTCCAAGAAAGTGCCCGTTTACAAAGAAGCATTGGTGGCTGTATACGATTCGAAAATAACCGACGAGTGCTATGAACTTAACATCGGGGAAAAAGGCATCCGAATAAAAGCCGGTAGTTTCTCTGGCTTCTTTTACGCTACCCAGACCTTGAAACAACTGCGGATTGTAGCCCCTACAGGATTGGTATCCTATCGACATATGAACATCAAAGACCAACCACGTTTCAAGTGGAGGGGCATGCACCTCGATGTCAGCCGACATTTTTTCAGTGTTGATGAAGTGAAGCAATACATCGATCTGATGGCGCAATACAAGATGAATGTTTTTCATTGGCACTTGACAGACGACCAAGGATGGCGCATCGAAATAAAAAATTACCCTTTGCTGACCCAAGTGGGCGCTTGGCGTGTAGACAAGAACAATCTTGTTTGGGGTGTACGACCACAAGCACGACCCGACGAGCAAGTCACCTACGGCGGTTTTTACACGCAAGAACAGATCCGTGAAGTGGTAGCCTATGCTGCAGAACGTGCCATCACCATTGTTCCTGAAATCGAGATGCCTGGTCATTCGGCTGCCGCTATTGCGGCCTATCCCCAACTGAGTTGCAGCAAAAACATACAGTTGCCAATGACGGGCGGGAACTACACCAACATATCATCCAATTTCTGCGCATCTGATGATAGTGTAAAAACATTCTTGACCGATGTACTCACGGAAGTGCTTGAGCTATTTCCATCCAAATACATCCATGTTGGCGGTGATGAGGTGGACAAAACGGCTTGGAGCAACTGTGAAAAATGCAAAGCCTACTGCGAATCAAAAAAGATTCCCGACATGCTAGCGCTGCAAAGCGATTTCATGAAGTATTTCGACACTTGGCTTACCAAACGCAAACGCATTCTGATTGGATGGGATGAGATATTGGAAGGTGGATTGGCTCCCGCTGCCACTGTAATGAGTTGGCGCGGTATACAAGGCGGAATAGATGCAGCCACCATGGGACATGATGTGGTGATGAGTCCTGGCAAACCCTGCTACTTCGACCATTACCAGGCCGAGCAAAGCTATGAACCACTTGCCATCGGCGGATTGAACACCCTGAAGGATGTTTATGAATTCGAGCCCATCCCCAATGAATTGGATGCCAAATACCGTAAATACGTATTAGGTGGACAAGGCAACATGTGGACCGAATACATGACAAACTTCGACCATGTGCAATACATGCTGTTACCGCGCATGCCCGCTTTGGCGGAAGCCTTGTGGACAAAAAGCGAGTTGAAGAGCTGGGATGGTTTCGCTAAGCGACTGAAACCTTTCAAAGAGCAATGGACACGCGATAGCATTGCATTCGGTCCAGAGCATCGCGGCATCCGCTTCAGCGTGATGAACCAAGATGGAAGGGCTTACATTAAAATGACGGGAGAAGTCACCGACGCTTCCATCGTTTACACGACTAACTCAACAGACCCAACTGCTTCCGATTCCATTTTCAAGAATCCAATACCGCTGCGAAACAATACCGAGATTCGAGCACAATGGATGCGAAACGACAGCCTTCTGTATCCGAATCCCATTATTCAAAACTTCACGTATCACTTGGGTGTAGAAGCGCAAGTGATATGGGAGCAAGGGCCCTCATCCAAATATCCTGCAGAGGGATTGAACAGTATTGTGAATGGCATCAAAGGCGATTTGACGCTTTCGAAAAGTTGGATGGGTGTGGAAGGCACAGACATGTCGTTTGTGTTGGAATGGAAAGAACCGCGTTACATGTCGACCGTCGATTTGAAATATTTCCATGCTCCCAAATCCTGGATATTCCTACCCGACAGCGCATCGGTTTATGGTTCAGCGGATGGGAAAAACTTCAAGCTGCTGGCGACAGTTCCCGTGGGTACATTGGGCCAACCTGTGGAAGAAAAAGCCGTGCGCAACGCCGTAGCCGCTTTCACCGGACAATACCTTCGCAAAATCCGAGTCGTTACCCACTCCATTTTGAAATGCCCTGCAGGACACGTGGCCGAAGGGGAAAAGGCGTGGGTGTTTATCGATGAATGCCAAGTGAAATGACAATTGACGATGTACGATTGACGATGTACGATGTACGATTTTATTTTGATATCCCCAAGCGTGCGAAGCTCTGGCTCGGGGGATGATTGACGATTGGGGGCGATAACTTAACAGATCGGAACGCGGATTGAACGGATTTTGCGGATAGTCGCGGATTAATTCTGTGGACGTATTCAAATCCGCGTTAATCTATGCAATCCGCCAGATCCGTGTTCTAATTCACGAATTTAAGATGTGTTTGACTACCGCAAAGGAGTTATGCGCTACTACCGGTAAAAAGCGTGGGAAATCAATCGGCGAATCGGCATTGGCCTTGTCGGATATGGTGCGGATGATGAGGAAAGGGATTTGATGTATGGTGCACAACTGTGCCACTGCAGCGCCCTCCATCTCCACTGCATCCCCACCCAGCTCGGATTTCAAATCCAACAATTGTGAAATGTGTTCGTGTGTTACAAACCGATCACCCGTCAATATACGACCCACATGCAATTTGTGTTCGGTTACCGTTGCTTGGGCTTTCTTCAACAGGTCAACATCGCTATCGAAATACCGCAGATCCGTATACGGTATCGTGCCAACGGAAAAACCCAAACCACGCGCATCCATGTCGTATTGCACACAATCCTGCGCCAACACGATGTCACCAACCTCGTAACCCAGATTCAAGGCGCCTGCCACGCCGGTGAATATCACCGCAGAGGGATGGAACTGCTGGATGAGCCATTGTGTGGTCATCGCCGCATATACTTTGCCTACACCCGATTTGCAAACGACTACCTGTTTGCCATTCAGGGTTCCTGTATGAGCCGCCAATCGACCGCCTTGAACCAACTGCTTATTGTCCATGTGGGATAAAAACGCTTCCACCTCGGCATCGAGTGCACCGAGAATGATGAAGGGATTGGAGGTAGACATAGATGGCAGTAAAATTATTGAATTTAGTTTAATCTAGTGATCAGTCAAAAGTGACAAGATGGTTAGCGGTGCACTTTGTGAACGAACATCATCATTAAACATGAAATATTGAATCAAAAATGAACACGGATCTCGCGGATGAAACTAATTTAAACGGATTTGATTTTCGATACCAAGCGATCCGCCTGAATCTGAATAATCCGTTAACTCTGCGTTCCATTCCGTATACTAATTAAACGTTTAACTACTACTTCAAATTTGCACCTCAACTTTTTGAAAATTATTTTAGCCATGGGGCGGGGACGATAGTCCCCCACGGTGATTTTTGGTGGAAGTTGGACGTGGTAGGATTGACAATATTCGTGTGATTGTTATGAAATGGAACACGGATATGGCGGATGAAACCCTTCGACTTTGCTCAGGGCAAGTCGGATTTTCGCGGATTTGATTTCCTAAAAAAAGAACACGGAGCTGGCAGATCAAGCGGATTTTCGCGGATTTGATTGTCGGCACCAAGACATCCGCCTTCATCAACTCAATCCTCTAAATCAATGTTCAAACAAAAAACCTTTCCCCATCAAATATTGTTCCCCATCAACATCTACTCTCATGTGACCTATCTCACACCTAAAATTGCATTGATAATCTTAATTTCGCACAGAGAAAAATCAAACCTATCATACCTATCTTATGGATAATCAAAACCCTAACAGCAAAAACTCCTACAACGTGAATGCCGAGAGCAAATGTCCGTTTACAGGAGCTATGCACAAGCCCGTGGCCGGCAAGGGCACTGGCAACCGTGAGTGGTGGCCCAACCAAATCAACTTAGGCATCCTGCACCAGCACCATCCTGCCTCAAATCCGATGGGAGCCCACTTCAACTATGTTGAGGAATTCAAGAAATTGGATTATGCAGCCCTGAAGAAAGACCTCACCGCGTTGATGACCGATTCACAGGATTGGTGGCCTGCCGACTGGGGACACTATGGCGGCTTTTTCATCCGCATGACCTGGCACGCCGCAGGAACCTACCGCACTGGCGACGGGCGTGGTGGTGGAGGAACCGGCAACCAGCGCTTCGCTCCATTGAACAGCTGGCCCGACAATGGCAACCTCGACAAAGCGCGTCGCCTGTTGTGGCCCATCAAACAGAAATACGGAAACAAAATATCCTGGGCCGATTTGTTGATCCTCGCAGGTAATGTGGCCCTCGAATCAATGGGCTTCAAGACCTTCGGTTTCGGTGGCGGTCGTGCCGACATCTGGCAGCCCGAAGAAGATATTTACTGGGGTGCAGAGACCGAATGGCTCGGCGACAAACGCTACACCGGAGACCGCGATTTGGAAAACCCATTGGCCGCCGTGCAAATGGGATTGATCTACGTGAATCCGGAAGGCCCTAATGGAAATCCCGACCCTGTGGCCTCTGGTCGCGATGTGCGCGAGACATTCGGCCGCATGGCGATGAATGATGAGGAAACCGTTGCATTGGTTGCAGGCGGACACACCTTCGGCAAGGCACATGGCGCTGGCGATCCCAAGTTGGTGGGTCCAGAGCCCGAAGGCGCACCCATTGAAGCGCAAGGCCTGGGATGGATCAATGCTTTCGAAACCGGCAAAGGAGTGCACACCACCACTAGCGGTATCGAAGGCGCATGGAAGCCGAACCCTACCAAATGGGACAACGGTTATTTCGACATGCTCTTCGGTTACGAGTGGGAACTCACCAAGAGTCCTGCCGGAGCACACCAATGGGTGGCAAAGAATTGCAAGCCCGAGCACATGATCCCCGACGCACACGACCCGAACAAAAAACATCCGCCCATGATGACGACTGCGGATTTGTCGTTGCGCTTTGATCCCGCTTACGAAAAAATTTCCCGCCGTTTCCATCAGGATCCTCAGGCTTTCGCCGATGCGTTTGCCCGTGCATGGTTCAAGCTCACACACCGCGATATGGGTCCGAAGGCGCTGTATCATGGCCCGGAAGTTCCTGCTGAGGAATTGATCTGGCAGGATCCCATTCCGAAATCTGCACACAAAGCCATCAGCGAAAGCGATGTGGACGCGTTGAAAGCAAAAGTGCTTGCATCGGGTCTTACCGTTTCCGAGTTGGTGCGCACGGCGTGGGCTTCGGCCTCGACCTTCCGCGGAACCGACAAGCGTGGCGGCGCCAACGGCGCACGCATCCGATTGGCACCTCAGAAATTCTGGGAAGTGAACACACCTGCTCAACTTTCGAAAGTGTTGGATAAGTTAGAGTCTATGCAAAAGGAATTCAACTCTAGCGACAAACATGTATCGATGGCCGACTTGATTGTGTTGGCCGGTTGTGCTGCTGTTGAAAAAGCTGCGAATGATGCAGGTGTTGATGCCAAGGTTCCATTCACCCCTGGCCGTGGCGACACCACGCAAGAACTGACCGATGTGGAATCGTTTGCCGTGATGGAGCCACAAGCCGATGGCTTCCGCAACTACCAGAAGCGCTCGTTTGCAGTTCCTGCGGAAGAGATGCTGGTAGACCGTGCACAACTGCTCACGTTGAGTGCTCCAGAGATGACGGCACTCGTTGGTGGATTGCGCGTGTTGGGTGCCAATAGCAACGGTGTGGCACACGGAGTGTTCACCAAGCGTGTTGGACAACTCACGACCGACTTCTTCACCAACCTCCTCGATATGGCTACGGTTTGGACTCCTTCATCAGAGCAGCGTGGGGTGTACGAAGGCCGCGACCGCAAATCCGGTGAGTTGCGTTGGACCGGTACCCGTGTTGATTTGGTGTTCGGTTCGAACTCGCAGCTGCGTGCCTTGGCTGAAGTATATGCGCAAAGCGACAACGAAGCGAAGTTCGTGCACGACTTCATCAGCGCCTGGAACAAGGTGATGAACTTGGATCGTTTCGATTTGGCATAACTCAATTTTAAAAATGCAAAAGGCGACTCATAAACGGGTCGCCTTTTTTGTTGCGGTTATGAATCCCAAAACCGTTCCTTCCATTCAGGTTTCGGCAGCCAGCAACTATCGCGTTTGCCAAACCATTTGTAACGGTTGCGCGCCACAAAGCCATATACCGCATCGCGGATGAATCGGGGAACGATGATGAAGATATATAACACTGGCCACATCCCCGAAAGGGATTTAACCACGCGGAGTGCTGCTGTGGATTTGAAATGAATTTTATCATCCTCTACCAAAACAAAAGTGCCGAAAGATTGAGTGGGCAATTGGTGTTTTTGCAGCATCGTTTTGCCATATTCGCTTTGCAGCGATGCGAAACGGAACTTGGCTTTTCGGTCATGCTTCAACACAAATTGTACGGATCGGCTGCACAGGTTGCAGTATCCGTCGAATAGGATAACAGAATACGATTCAGTCATTGTGTCTTTCGATTTGCATCTGGTTCAAAACCAAAATTCAGCCATATATACCTGTCTAATTTTTAGCAAGCTTGTAGTGCAATTGCATAAGTCCTGAATCAAAATGCTTGGAAGTAATAAGCTTCAACGCTTGCATTGGTCTACCATCATTAAAAAGCCTAATGCCATCTCCGAGCAGAACGGGAATGATGGAGATGACAAACTCATCGATCAAATTGTTCTTCATTAACTCATTTGCAATCTCGGAACCTCCATCGCAGTAAATGTTTTTCCCTGGCCTTGCTTTCAGCTCTTGAACAAGTCGGGGAATGTTTCCAATATGAAACTTGAATCTCCCAATGGGAGGCCTTTCCGTACGAGTCATGATATATACGTCCTTGTCGGAGTGGGGATATTCATAACCCATTTCAATTACCTTCTCATAGGTTTTCCTGCCAATGATTACCGTATCTACCGACTTGACAAAATCAGCATAACCATAGTCTTCCCCTTCTTGTTCAACCATGGATAAAAAATCAATCGAATTTTCCTTGGTTGCAATGTAGCCATCCAAGCTCATGGCAATGAATAAAATTACCTTTCGTTCCATCTCATTGCGAATCATATTTTTGTTTTTGAAATGTCATTAAATGAAAATGCCCCACTGGAGTCAAATGCATTGTTATGGGTAGGCCGGCTCGCGAATGCTCAGTCTTTATCAATCATAAGTTTTCGGGACGAATAACCATTTCCTGCTTTTATGACAATCAGATAAATTCCCGAAGTAATTTTATCGCTCAGCACAATTTTTTGTAACGTACTCCAGGCTGGTAACGGCCTTGACCAAATTATTCTTCCGTTAACATCATAAATCTCAAGGATTCCAGAAGTATTTTGTGGAAGTTGATACCCTATGTTGAATACTCCACTGTTGGGGTTTGGATAAACTACAAATTTAAAATCAAAGGCAAGATCATCATTTAAACTTGTTAACGAATCACACGGACTACCCGCCAAAGCTCCCAGAAAATAATTAGGGTGATTGGGCAAACTGTTGTAATTAAATGCAGGCAGGGACACCCCATGCTGCACTAGGTCGCACGCCAACCCCGCGCTATCAGGTTGGTTGATGACATGCAAATGCAAAGTGCTATTGCCAGTGCCAATATAAATTTTACCATCAGGTGCTAACTGTGCAATGTCAAAATACGTTCCAAATGGAGGATTTGGAGAATAAAATCCATCCCAAAGGGCTACAGTTGTTTGAGTTGCAGGAATATTTGTAGAGGTTACATCAAATTGATAAACGTAGCGTAATGAGGAAACATATAAAAACTGGGAGTTTGGTGAAAATGCAATTCCAACACCAGTAGCGCTGTCATTAATAGCAATATGTGCCGGATTACTTAGAATCCCTGTGCAGCGGTTGAAATTGAAAATTTCAATATCTGCATTTTGTCCATCAAGATTATAGTATGCAAAATAATTCCCATTAGGTGAAAATGCTGATTGACCAACATCATTAATGCGATATTTTCCAATATTTTGAATCAATGGACCTTGTATACCGAAAGGTGTGATCAAAAAGAAAACGTATAAATTACTAAAAGCTTTATGCTTGATTAACCACCAATCACGTCCATTGGCATGTTTACACGCAGTTAAATTACCTATAGTGAGTGAGTCGCTCAGTAAGATTTGATTTTTGATAGTTACAGATCCAAGTCCGGAATTCTGGCTCATATCAACTATACTTACATACAAATATTTGCTTAATAAATCTCCAACGGGATCATCAACAGTTGTATGAAACAAGTAATATATGTTTGAACTGGCAGGATCAGGAATAATAATATTCATTTGCATAGGAGGTAATCCATCCGGATACCAGGAAGTATAAACACTTGGATTAAGTCCAGATCCATTTTGCATGGTATCATCGGTGGCATCGGCTATATAAAAACCATTAGTCACAAATAATAAATTACCACTGCTGTCCGTAATGGTTGAAACTGCCCTTTTAAATTCCATTTCGCGCGGAATGTAGGAAATGATTGGCTGTCCTGATGAGAAATTCATGTCAACCCCTCCTAATAAGGCGGGTGGATTTGACCCTCCATAGCCCATCATCCATAAATTGTTAATACCCTGTGATGACAATTTAGATGGCAGCAAAAGCAATAGAATAATTACAAAAAAAACATTTTTCATTTCTAAAGAAATATAATCAATTTTCCATATATAAAAATAGTAAAATAATCTATTAAATTATGCGGTATCTGCGGCTTACCAATTACTATCGAACAGCCACCACCTGATAAACCTTCGGCATACCCGGAGCGGATTTCAATTCCTTTTTGATGCTGAGACCCGATGCTTTCAAACCGGTTCGGGCTTGTTGAAGGTTGGAATTCCCATTCAGATCAATGGCAAATCGCTTCCCGTTTTTGTTTTGTGTGAATACCCAAGATGTGCCGTTAGTGTTAGCTTCGTAAGGAGCCAAAGGACGGGTGTCGTATATGGCTTCGCCGTTGGTGCGGAGCCATGCCCCGATGTCGTTTAACCGCGCATACGCCGTGCTGTCCCATGTGCCTTGCGGCGATGGTGCAATGTTGAGCAGCAAATTGCCGCCACGCGCTACAACCGTGCACAATGTGCGCACCAGCTCTTCCGACGATTTATAGCTATCATTGGGTACGTAACTCCAGCTGGTGGCCATGGTCATGCAGGTTTCCCAAGGATAAGGCAGCAACTTGCCCGGCACATGCTGTTCCGGAGTGAGGTAGTTTTGATTCGGTCCTTCCACCGCACGATCCACCACAATCAATCCCGGCTGTTTGATGCGAAGGATATCGACCAAACTGTCCATGCGGATGTCTTGGTGCATGGGTCGCGAGCCCCAACGAGGCGATGTTTCGGTCATAGGTTGCACCCAGCCGCCATCGAGCCACAGGATATCCACCCGGCCATACACATCCATCAACTCCCCCAGCTGCGTGTAGGTATGTTGCATGAAGCGCTTCCACTTGTCGGGGTATTTGTTGATGTCGTAATTGGGATTGCGGTCGAGTGGTGGCCAAGTCTTGTCCCAGTAATCGTTGCTGTGCCAATCAGGTTTGCTGAAGTAAGCGCCTACCATCATGCCCTCGTTGCGGAACGCATCAAACACCTCCTTGGTGATGTTGGCCTTGGCGTTTTTCGAAAAAAGTGTTCTGGGCGATGTGATCTTGTAATCGGTGGTGGCGGTTTCAAACATGCAAAACCCATCGTGGTGCTTGGTGGTAAAAACCATATACTTCATCCCGCCTTGGCGAGCAGCAACAGCCCATTGTGCGGGATTGAACTCCGTTGGATTGAAGGTGAGTTGTAACTGCTCGTAAGCCTTCCTGTATGCGAAGTAATCGTTCGCATAAGGACCACGGCGGCGGCACCAATCCTCATCCTCCGGACAAATGCTCCAGCTCTCCACCACGCCCCATTGGCTGTAAGGGCCCCAATGCATGAGCAACCCGAACTTGTAATCCTGCCACTTTTCCAATTTGCGAATCACTAACGAATCAGCGGGAGGGAAATACTGCTGTTGATGCTCCTGTGCAAATGCGAATAACGAGAGATGCAGCAGCAAAAAAACACTACTGAACTTGAAGTACGATTTCAACTGGCGTGCTTTGGCAAATGTTTGCATGTGATAATCCATTTATTTCAATCGGCAAAGCCGCCCTTGCCGCGGTATAAACGCAGCGGTCCATCGAGTTGCAGCTTGAGTACGGTCATGTGCTCATCCATCCCCGCCAAGGGCACATCCATGAAAATGGTACCGGGCACGGTGCTCCACGAAATCTTACCGACGGTTTTCAGTGCAATTGGTGTGGTAGAGCCGAGAATTTCACTTCGAAGGATTTTGTTGCGGATGCCTTTGAGCATGATGGTGGATACGCCTACACCATTGTGGTTTTTAACAGATGGCACGAACAGGTAGAGCGTGGTTGAATCCTTGCTCAACACCGAGCTGCCGTGATAGTGCCCTTCAGGAAGTCCTTCGATGGTGCCATAAACGGCCTCGGCATATTTGCGGTTGAACCGGCCGAGTGTTTTCAGAATCTCCACTTGTTGTTCAGGAATGGTGCCATCGGCCCTCGGACCGATATCGAGCAACAGGTTGCCCCCCATGCCGAGCACTTCGGTGTAGATGCGGATGATTTCATCGGGAGATTTCCAACTCGTATCGGATGGACGATAGCCCCAATTGTTGTTGGTGGTGAGGCAGAGCTCCCAATGCGTGGATGCAGGTCGTGTAACGGGCATGTTTTGCTCGGGCGTATCATAATCGCCATAGGTTTTCAATCGGCCATTGAGCAACACTTGCGGATTACCTTTTTTGCAGATGGATTTGATGGCGGATGCCTGCCATTCCTCTTCGGAATGCTCCCAGTCACCATCAAACCAAAACAAATCCGGTTGATAGGTGAGCGCCAACTCCTCCACTTGCGCATGCATGAACTTCAGGAAACGGCTCCAACGCAATGAATCGTTGGAAACCTTGTAGCGCGTGCTGTCTTTCAAAAAACCAGGGTAGTCGCCATGCGACCAATCGAGCAGCGAATAGTAGGCGCCAAAGCGGATGCCTTTGCTGCGGATGGCCTGCACGAAGGGCGTTACCAAGTCACGCGCAGCGGTTGATTGATGCACCATGCTCAACGGCTTTTTCGGGTTCCAGCATCCTGTTTGGTTTGAAGGTGTGAGCTGCTTCGTGTTCCAAAGTGCCACGCCATCGTGGTGTTTGGTGGTGAGTACGGCATAGCGCGCACCGCTTTCCGCGATGAGGTCGGCCCATATGTTAGGATTGTACTTGGAGGCATCAAACCGCTGCAGCTGCGACATATACTGCGGGTAAGTGGTTTCGCGGTTGTGGAAACTCCAGCTCTCGCTCGTACCGTCCACGGCATAAACACCCCAATGGATGAAAATGCCCAACCGTGCCTCGGCAAACCAATCCATTGTGGTGGTTTGCGCGTTGGTTGCCAAGGGGAAAAACAATAGAAAGAGCCAAATCCGGTTCATGCTGGGTAAAGGTAGAATTTGTTTAGAAATGCGTTGAAGGATGTTTTAAGAGTTGATTATCTTTACCTCATACAACCTCAAATATCATGATTCGAAAGTACATGTCCGCGTTCGCCCTGCTGGCGCTTATGATCCAGCTTCCAGCTACGCACGCACAAACCGTTTACGATTCGCAAAACATCTCTTTGCTCTCCAATTGGGATAATCCTGCCGTACCGGCAGAGCCCAATTACAGCATCCGTTACAACGGCGTGTGGGGATGGGATGATGGTGCTGGGCGCGAATATGCCATATTGGGTGCCACCACGGGCGTTTATTTCATTGATGTGACCAACCCCACCAATCCGGTGGTAGCCGATTTTGTGCCGGGTCGACGTTCTGGTTGCATTTGGCGGGAACTCAAAACACACAACAACTTCGCTTATCTAGTAAGCGACGACTCGCCTCCCAACAGTTTGCAAATTGTGGATCTGCAATACCTGCCCGACTCCGTGCATGTGGTGTATGACGACAACACCTTGTTTGAACGATGCCATACTATTTTCGTGGAAGATGGTTTGCTTTACGGTGGTATTGTGAGTGGCGGATCCTTTGCCGGCTCTGGCATTCAAGGCAACATGTCGGTGTTTGATTTGTCGAACCCGGCTAATCCGGTCTTCCTGCGCTCCATCAAAAACGATTATCCGAACTTGCTTCCCACCAACCAGGTGCACGACATGTATGTGCGCAACGACACCGTATATGCGTCCTGCTCTTTCGATGGATTGTTCATCTTCCGCTACAACCGCACCACCAACAATTTCGTGTTGTTGGCATCGCTCACTTCCTATCCCGGACAAGGCTACAACCACAGTGGTGCGCTCACCGATGATGGAAACACTTTTGTGTTCATGGACGAGGTGCCGAACGGCCTTCCCGTGAAGGTGCTTGATGTAAGTGATTTCAGCAACCTCACGGTCACTTCCACTTTCCAAAGCAACGCGGGTCCTACGCCTCACAATCCGTTCATCGTGGGCAACACCTGCTACATTGCCTACTACCAGGATGGTCTGCAGGTTTACGATGTATCGGACCCTTACAATCCAACGCGATTGGGTTATTTTGATACGCACTACCAAACCGCTATGGGAGGACCGTATCCGTCGCCCGCCTACCAAGGGGCCTGGGGCGCCTATCCTTATTTACCTAGCGGAAATGTTTTAGTATCCGACATGCAAAACGGATTGTATGTGTTGGATGTATCGGCACTGAGTTCGGGCGTGAACGATTCACCTTCGAGCTTGGATGTGCGATTGTTTCCCAATCCCGCAGCGAACGGACAGTCCACGCAAGTGCGGTTCGATAAGAATCTGCAAAACGAACACAAAACCATCCGATTGATTGCAGCTGATGGCCGCATGGTATCTGCACAGAGCACACGCGACGATGCAGCGGTAATTTCCACTGCCGGTTTATCGAAAGGATGTTATGGGGTGCAGGTGCTTACCAACCGCGGCACTTGGGTGCGCAAGCTGATGGTGCAATAAACCTTACTTCATGCGCACGGCCGACTCCAGGGCCAGTGTGATCATGGGCTTGAGCGAGCGTTCGCGCGCATCGGGCGATATCTCTTCGCGCGTAGGTATCACATCCGAAACGGTAAGCAATGTTGCCGCAGCGCGTCCCAAATGGCGCGCATTGGCAAACAAGGCAAAGGCCTCCATTTCCACAGCCAGGCATTGGTGCTTTTCCGCTACAGGCGGGATGCCGGGATCTTTGCGGTAAAACACATCGCTGGAGTGAATATTCCCTTGGCGGATGTTCATTTGCAAGGATGCAGCGGTCTGGTTGATGATGTCGTAGGCGTTGCCTTGGTGCGGCATGGTATCGCCTTCGAAACCGAAGGCACAGGCAGCGAAAGTGGACTCACTGCAGGCCAGGTCGGTGTTGATGAGTTCGTATAGTCCGATATGAGGATGATACGATCCGCAGGTGCCAATGCGGATGATGCACTGCACATCGTATTCCTTGAACAGTTCGAACGAATAAATACCGATGGAAGGACAACCCATGCCACTCGCCCCCACGGTTACCTGGTGGCCGTTATAAGTGCCGGTGTAAAAAAACACATTGCGTGTATGGCTCACCAGCTCGGGGTTTTGCAGGATATTATCGGCGATGAACTTGGCGCGCAGCGGATCGCCAGGCATAAGCACAACGGGCGCAATGGATCCTGCAGGGGCACTGATGTGGACTCATAGGTGGTGATTTGGGAGAGCGAAAATAGAAAACAATTTTCGATGTACGATTGACGATGTACGATGTACGATTTTATTTTGAAATCCCGAAGCGTGCGAAGCTCTGCTTCGATGTACGATTGACGATGTACGATGTACGATTTTACTTTGATATCCCGAAGCGTGCGAAGCTCTGCTTCGATGTACGATTGACGATGTACGATGTACGATTTTATTTTGATATCCCGAAGCGTGCGAAGCTCTGCTTCGGGGGACGATTTTGGAAGGCGGATAGCGGTGGCAGATGGCGGGAGGCGGATGGCGTGATTTTAAAGTGGGTTGCTGTTTTAGGTGGCAGCAATATTGAAACCCCAGAGACAAAACTGACACTTTCCCTTTGCGCTCCTTTGCGAAACACTTTGCGGTGCTTTGCGTGAAACCATTTCTACATATTGGATGAGGATGTACAGATTACTGTTCCGATAATTTTGAAAAAACCCATCATCATCTCCGAAAAAATGATCGATTTTTATTTACCTTAGCAATAGTTTTTCATTTTAAACTTTTCTTTTGATGTCAGTTAAAACTGCTTTTCTCTACTGCGCCCTCCTAAAAGGAAGGCCGGTCATCCGAGTAGGGTTCGAATATGACCCTGAAATCATTAAGAAGATCAAAACCATGCCGGGAGCCGTATGGAATCCCTCGGAGCGGAAGTGGCTGGTGCCTGATTCGGACGGCACATTGCAGGAATTAAAGGAGCTGTTCTCCGAATACAGCATTGAGATCACGGGAAGTCCACACACCAGAAGAACGGAAGACCCTCAGGAGCAACAGATCGATTTGTGGTTGGAGCCATTACGCAGGTTCATGCGCAGCAAGCGATATGGCGAGAACACAATCAAGACCTATACGGAGGGGGTCAGGATCTTTATGCGATTTATGGAGGGCAAAACCCCATCCGAGGTCACACTGGATGATGTAATCCGGTTCAACAATGATTACATCCTAAAGAGAGGCCTTTCGCAGGCCTTTCAGAACCAAGTGGTGAATGGTCTGAAATTGTTTATTAAAATCATAGACAACAAAGTGCTGGATGCGTCAACGATTCACCGTCCAAGGACAGAAAAGCGGTTACCGAATGTGCTCAGCAAAGAAGAGATCAAGCAGCTACTTGAGGCGCCCAGAAGCATGAAGCATCGTGCCATGTTATCGTTGATTTACAGTTGCGGTTTGCGTAGAAGCGAGCTTTTGAATCTGAAACCAGCCGATATTGATGCCAACCGGATGTTGATCATCATCAGGCAAGCCAAGGGCAAAAAGGACAGGATTGTGCCGTTGAGTCCTAGGATACTTGAGATGTTACGCGAATACTACAAATCATTTAAGCCCAACCCATGGTTATTTGAAGGCCAGTATCCGGGAACTCCTTATTCAGAACGAAGTCTGCAAAAGGTGCTGGACCAAGCTGTGGAAAAAGCTAGAATAAACAAACCTGTTACCTTGCATTGGTTGAGACATAGTTATGCAACACATTTGCTAGAAGCAGGGACTGGATTGCGACATATTCAGGAGATCCTTGGTCACAAAAGCAGTCGTACCACCGAAATATACACCCATGTTAGTACAGCTGGTATTCAAAATATTGCTTCACCATTTGATAGTTTGTGAAATTTCATATATTTGTTACTAGCACCAATGGTGCACAATAACGCAAAATGCAAATGTGTTGGAGTACCAAAGGTGCTGAAATAAGTAAGTTAGTGGCAAGTTTAAAAAAACGCTCCGACAGACAAAACAAGATGTTTAAAATGAAACGACTAAAAAAAATACTAATAATAACAGGGACTTTAGTCACTTTATTTGTGCTAATTTATTTATCAATATTTTGGACGACCAAATATTGTTTTTCGGACAATTATAAATTTGGACAATACACTTTATATACGAATTCGAAATTTGACAATTCTTCAGAGTTTCTTGACAAAATAGACCAACGACTAAGAGCCTGTGAACTATATGATGAAAAATTAGAACATAATATTTACTTGTTTTCATCAGAAAGCAAGTTTAAGTTTTTTGCAACTATTGCAGGCTCCGGATACCCTGC
>JALRAP010000192.1 GCA_023262505.1 Bacteroidia bacterium | reverse complement strand
CGGTAATGTTTCTTTACATCAGCAATCTGAATCTCATATTTGAAACCCGCTTCCCGCACCTTGCGAATTTCGGAGGTGTCGAGGTCGGTGGTTAGCCAAACATGTTTCCTGATATCACCATGATCCGTTTCAATACCAAGGCCCGATAATTTGCGAAGCCCTTGCTCACCAGTGTAGATGCGCACACGGCTGTGGGTAGGATCTTGGGCTGATGAGTTTTGGAAAAAACCAACTGCCAACAGAATGGTGATAAAGAGAGTTTGCAAATTCATATGCCTTGTTTTGTTTTCGCTTTTCAATTTTGTTTTGATTCACAAAGTAGTTTAAGTCCGTTGAGCGATGCCTCGAAGTCGGGTCCAATCATACGCTCCGAAAGCAATCCCATTGGACGGAAAAGAAACGGCAAATTCATGCGTAATTCCATTGAAACCACTTGGGCCTGTTCTTTTCCGGTGATGGTAAAGGTGCCCTGCGAGGGCTTCATGCCTTCGAACACAAGTTC
>JALRAP010000191.1:255-509 GCA_023262505.1 Bacteroidia bacterium | reverse complement strand
AAATGGTGTTGGCCTCAAATCGATTTGTTATCAATGCATATAGTCCTATAAAAAGCCCTGAAAGATAAAGTATCCGAAAGGCAGACCCCATCAGTTCTATCACACCTGGTTTATCGGTTTGTGGTATTGGGTTGAGACCGCAAAAGCATTTCCACAAGGCCATCTTTACAAGAATGATCATATCCATTTCACCGATGTACCGTAAAGTGGCCTTTTGCATGATGGCACTGTTTTGTATAGGGTTATAGCCCCAT
>JALRAP010000191.1:0-245 GCA_023262505.1 Bacteroidia bacterium | reverse complement strand
ACGAGAAACGTTCAAACCTTCATCGAGCAAGTCACCTTGCGTATTGTTATGTTTGACCAAGACATCGCCATTCCATGACTTGGAAAGGACTGCACCTTGTGAAGCAGTCATAAACAACCCCTGATTAAATACCAATTGATTCCGTAATGGCCAGGACATCAAAATCAATACAAACAGCAAGAAAGAACTCAAAGCCAACTTAAATCGGTGAATTCTGAGTAAATAGAACAAGGCCACACCAACCA
>JALRAP010000190.1:263-509 GCA_023262505.1 Bacteroidia bacterium | reverse complement strand
GCAAATGCTGTGAAGTATGATAAACTCACCTTTCAGCAGGTGTTTGAGCAGGATTTGAAAGTGATGGACATGACGGCCTTTACGTTGTGCAATGAAAATAAGCTCCCCATCATCGTTTTTGATATGAATCGAAGCGGTAATTTGATGCGATTGATGCAAGGAGAATCAATAGGTACTTTAGTTGAAATATAATAGTGAATTATGAGTGAAGAGATTAAAATGGTGATGGACGAAGCCACGTCGGCC
>JALRAP010000190.1:0-253 GCA_023262505.1 Bacteroidia bacterium | reverse complement strand
AGGAAAAGCGTCTCCTGCTATGCTCGACGCAGTGAAGCTCGATTATTATGGGACTCCCACTTTACTGAAGAATATCGCCAATATCAATACCCCCGATCCGCGAACCATTACGATTCAACCTTGGGAGAAGCACTTTTTGGATATCATCTCGAAGGCCATCATGGAGGCGAACCTCGGCCTCAATCCACAGAACAATGGAGATGTTATTATTATTTCAGTCCCTATTCTCACTGAAGAGAGAAGGAAAGAACTC
>JALRAP010000018.1:34940-35182 GCA_023262505.1 Bacteroidia bacterium | reverse complement strand
CCTGTTCTAATCTGATCGAGTCCTTGAATTCCGGGGAGCAGGGAGGTGGGTCCTCCTGCACTAGCAATAGGAATGAAATTCCAATTGTCGGCTGCAGTCCCTTCACCACCTTGAAAAGCCACGGTAACCTGTGCCGATAAGGACCAAGGGAGCAGAAGAAATCCGACAATCAAAATCCAAACTCTATTCCGCATCTCTTTAAGCCTGATTTTCAGGGACGTGCAAAGTTAATATAATCAAAG
>JALRAP010000018.1:0-34930 GCA_023262505.1 Bacteroidia bacterium | reverse complement strand
CAAAGGCCCGATACAAATGAAAAATCGGTTAAATGCTTGTAAAATTTGTGGTTGTTGTTTTTGTTAATCCGCTGTATATCAAATAAAAAGGGTTTGATTTTTGTCAAACCCTTTTTGGAGAGATAAGGTGTGGGATTAAAGAGAACCAACCAATTTCAATTTCATGGTGAATTCGTCGTAGATAGCTTTGTCTCCAATGTCTGCAAAGAAGGATTTCGAACCATAACGGACATCAAACTTTGAACGATCGATTACAATATCAGCGGTTGCCACCATATTTGTACCGCTAAAGCTAACTGAGGCTGGAAATGTGACATCCTTGGTGATTCCTTTGATTGTCATTTTGCCAGCTACAGTGAAGTTTGGTGAACCAGCCTTTGCGCCATTGATTGCGGTCATGTTGGAAATTTCGAAAGTGGCTGTTGGGTGATTTTTCACAGAGAAGAAATCCTCTGATTTCAAGTGACCCTCAAGCTTATTTTTATATTCGCCTTCCAAATCGGCGCAACTAATAGAGGTCATGTCCATGATGAATTTTCCACCGAATTTTCCATGATTGTTGGCCAGCTCTCCGGAAATGAGTCTAATGGTGCCGTTATGTTTGCCGGTTACTTTTTCGGCATACCATTCTACCGAGCTTTTCTGGATATCAACTTTGAATACATCCACATGTTTGAGAGATGCAAAGGCGCCAACCGTTGCGATTGGAATAGCTAAGAGGAGTAAAAGGTTTTTTTTCATAAACTAAATGGGTATTAATTTGGGATTTTCTTGATGTTTGTCTGTTGAACAAAACAAATGCAAAATGGTTTTGCGGCAAACAATTTCAAACAATATTTCTTTTGGAAGGATGTGTTTTTACAAAATCCTTTCGGAATTACTAATCTCTTTTTGGTTCCCACATCATCTTTTTGATGACTGGCACGGGTCCCGGACAGTGTTGCGAATGGCAAGCCAAACAAGCAGAAACCATGTTGTTGTATGTCTCCGCTCGATTGGACTTTCCTGATTTTGCATAATTCTTGACAGACATCACATACAAGTCAGCGAATGAACCGTAGTAGTCACTTTTGCTCATGCCTGCCGTGATTTTTGCTGTGTGAATCTTATCGAATGCGACGGGATAGGGCTCGGGCTTTGCGTTGGTTTTGAGTCCCTCTTTGGCACGGTTGGTATATTGCTGCATATCTCGCATAAGCTTGGAAAGCTCACTGGAACCGTTTGGGTTGTCTTGTGTTGGGGCGGTTGTGAAATCTGCATAGGCAAAAACCGCTGCTAAGGCGATAACCACAAACAAGGAAAAAATGTATTTCATTTTATTTCAGGTGTTTAAATCTGATTTATCTTAAGCAAAGTTATGAATTGGGAATTTGGCTTCAAAGCCTTATGACCAAAAGCATGTGTTTTGGAGGGCCAATGTTTTTACATTTGGCAGCAATATGAGCAAAAACAGTGCCTGGAAGGAAATCTTTGATGAAGTGGGTGGAATTTCATACTTCACGGCGAGATTTTTTCGCGAAGGATTGAGACCCCGTTACGAATGGCAAGAGCTGTTGAGGCAGTGTTATATCATTGGATATAAGTCATTGCCGTTGGTGGGTATTACGGCTGCTATCATGGGCATGGTGCTTACGGTTCAATCCCGTCCAACCTTGGAAGAGTTCGGGGCCGAGTCTTGGCTTCCTTCAATGGTGGCTATTTCTGTGGTGAGGGAAATCGGGCCCGTTATTACCGCATTGATTTGCGCAGGAAAGATAGGCTCCAGTATTGGAGCTGAACTCGGGTCTATGAAGGTTACCGAGCAGATAGATGCCATGGAGGTTTCCGGAACCAACCCATTCAAGTACTTGGTTGTAACACGCGTGTTGGCTGCAACCTTGATGTTGCCGGTTTTGGTTGTGCTAGCAGATGGATTGGCACTTTATTCATCCTATATAGGGGTTAATCTTAAAGATGTGGTGAGTTTCAAGTTGTATACCAATCAGGTTTTCGATTCATTGGAATATTCCGATTTTCTGCCTGCTTTTGTCAAATCCTATTTTTTCGGTTTTGCAATTGGAATTGTAGGTTGTTATAAAGGCTTTAACTCCAAAAAGGGTACCGAAGGGGTAGGGCATTCCGCCAACTCTGCGGTAGTGGTGGCATCATTGGCGATATTCATCATAGATCTGATAGCGGTTCAGTTCACAGACCTGCTAGGATTAAATTGAATTTTATGGCCGATAATGTAATAGAAATAAAGGGACTGAAGAAGTCGTTTGGCGAAAACCATGTATTGGATGGGTTTGATCTCAATGTTCCTCGTGGCAACAATGTGGTGGTGTTGGGTAAATCCGGTTCCGGTAAATCCGTTTTAATCAAGTGTATTGTTCGTTTGTTGGAGCCAGATGAGGGCAGCATAACGGTATTGGGAGAAAATGTGCTGGAAATGGATCATGATGAATTGGACCGAATGCGGGTACGTATAGGTTTCTTGTTTCAAAACAGTGCGCTTTACGATTCCATGACTGTCCGCGAGAATCTCGAGTTCCCCATGCGCAGGCATTGGTTCGATATCACCAAAGAAGATGCTGATCAAAGGGTCAACGAGGCCTTGGAAAATGTTGGGTTGTTATATGCCGCCGATATGATGCCAGCTGATTTGTCGGGTGGTATGCGCAAAAGGATTGGCCTAGCCCGTACCCTTATTTTACGCCCGGAGATTGTGCTGTATGATGAGCCCACCACCGGCTTGGATCCCATCACCGGAAGGGAGATAGTTGAACTCATCATGGATTTGCAACAGAAATACAACACATCTTCGGTAATCATCAGTCATGATATGCAAGTAGCTCGAATGACCGCCAACTCCGTTGTGGTGCTTGCAGATGGCAAGAACCATGCTCAAGGAACATTCGACCAGTTAAAGGCATCCACAGATACTCAAGTCAAACAGTTTTATGAAGGCGTAACATGAATAAAAACACACCAAGCAACATCCGTTTGGGATTGTTTGTTACCATTGGCACTTTGGTGTTGGTGGTAGCACTTTATTTAATCGGCAGTAACCAATCCATGTTCGGGAGCACTGTCCGCATATCAGCTCAGTTCTACAACGTAAACGGGCTTATGCAGGGGAATAATGTGAGGTATGCGGGCATTGATATCGGTACAGTTGACAACATAATAATCGAAAACGATTCGAGCGTCACAGTGTATATGCTTATAGAAAAGAAGCATAGTCAATACATCAAAAAAAACGCATTGGCCACTGTGGGTACAGATGGTTTGATGGGGAATAAGCTCGTAAATATCAACCCCGGCAGCGGCTCTTCCGAACCAGTTGTTGACGGTGACATGATCGCATCTTTGAAGCCGGTTGAAACCGATGAGATGATTCGCACACTAAATGCAACAAATGAAAACCTGGAAGCCATCACGGGGGATTTACGAAGCTTTACATCTAGGATTAACACAGACAAAGGTTTGTTGAGACTTATCGAAGATTCTGTTGCGGTAGATAACATCCTCATTGCACTGCAATCCATTCGCCAGGCTTCTGAGAATGCCAATCGCATCACCATTCAAATCAACAACCTCACCCAGTCAATCAACCGCGGTGAGGGACTTGCCGGTGCGCTTATCAAGGATAATAAAACGGCAGAAGGCCTCAAGAATACCGTTGCCAATTTGGAGCAGATCAGCGACAGCTTAGATCAAGTGGTAGCCGGGCTGAATCGTTTTGCATCCGGAGTGAACAATCCGCAGGGTTTGGTTTACGCGGTTAGCAATGATTCGGCTATGGCGGTAGAAGTCAAGGACGGCGTTCATAACCTGAAGCAAAGCACGGAATTGTTGAATGAAAACCTGAAAGCGATGCGTAAAAGCTTCCTTTTCCGTAAATACTTCAAGGAGCAGGAAAAGAAAAGCAAATGACACGGTCGGGGTGTTTTGCCCTTTCCGTAAATTTGCGCATATGGAAAAAGAAAAGGGTCCTAATTTCTTAGAGGAAATCATTGCTGAAGATGTTGCCGCTGGTAAGCACGGTGGCCGGGTTCTTACGAGGTTCCCTCCTGAGCCTAACGGTTATCTGCATATCGGTCACTCCAAGTCCATTTGTTTGAATTTCGGACTTGCCTCCAAGTTCGGCGGTGTAACCAATTTGCGTTTTGATGATACCAATCCCGTTACCGAGGATACAGAATATGTCGAAAGCATAAAGGAAGACATCAAGTGGCTCGGTTTTAATTGGGCCAATGAGTTTTATGCATCGGATTATTTTGAGCAGTTGTATGAGTTCGCTGTTGAGCTTATCAAAAAGGATTTGGCATATGTGGATGACAGTTCGGCTGAGGAAATCGCGGCTGCAAAGGGTACTCCGACCACTCCCGGCAAAGACAGCCCGTTTCGTTCCAGGAGCGTAGAAGAAAACCTTGATTTGTTTTCCAGGATGCGAAATGGAGAGTTCAAGGAGGGTGAGAAAGTGTTGCGCGCCAAGATTGATATGGCTTCTCCTAATATGCATCTTCGCGATCCGTTGATGTATCGTATTAAACATGCTCATCACCACCGAACAGGTGATAAGTGGTGCATCTATCCCATGTATGATTTTGCACATGGCCAATCAGATTCCATCGAAAAAATCACCCATTCGATTTGTACTCTCGAATTCGAAGTGCATAAGCCCCTATATGAGTGGTTCATCGACAAGTTGGGGATTTTCCCGAGTAAGCAGTACGAGTTCGCACGTTTGAACATGACCTACACGGTGATGAGCAAGCGTAAGCTATTGCAATTGGTCAATGAGAAACACGTCGATGGTTGGGACGATCCCCGCATGCCTACCATAAGCGGTCTACGCAGGCGCGGCTACACACCTGAAAGTATACGCATGTTCGCTGAAAAAATCGGTGTCGCCAGGAGGGAGAATATCATTGATGTTGGCTTGTTGGAGTTCTGTATCCGTGAAGACCTGAACAAAACGGCGATGCGGGGTATGGTAGTCCTCGATCCAGTGAAACTGGTCATCGAAAATTACCCTGAAGGTCAAACAGAGGTTTTGAAAGGCGAGAACAATCCAGAAGCGGAAGACAAGGGAGGATATCGCGATATCCCATTCGGCAAGGAACTTTGGATTGAGCGGGAGGATTTCCGAGAGGTCGCCGAGAAAAAGTACTTTCGATTGGCTCCAGGACTCATGGTCCGATTGAAGCACGCATATATTATCAAGTGTGAATCTTTCACGAAAGATGCCAGTGATCGGGTTACCGAGATCAGATGCACATATGTTCCAGAGAGCAAAAGTGGAAATGACACTAGTGGCATAAATGTGAAGGGGACTTTGCATTGGGTTGCCGCTCATGCCGCGGCCCCTGTTGAGGTTCGATTGTATGACCGGCTATTCCGTGTGGAGGACCCCTCTTCGGAGGAGGGCGACTTCAAGGATTACATCAATCCTGAAAGCCTTCATGTTATTTCCTCAGCAATGGCCGAGCCAACAGTGGCCTTGGCCAAGGCCGGCGATAAATTCCAATTCCTGCGTAAGGGGTACTTCTGTGCCGATAAAAACAGTGTTTCTGGCAAACCGGTATTCAACCGCACCGTCACCTTGAAGGACACATGGGCCAAGGAGGAGAGGAAAGGAGCTTGATGAGGACTACCATTTCGATAGAAGGTATCAGATGTCATGCTTTCCACGGATGCATGGAGGAAGAGGGGCTGATAGGAGGAGAGTATCTCGTGGATGTCACCATTACCAAGGATTTGCGTTTATCAATGGAATCGGACGATTTGAAAGACACGGTTGATTACATCTGGTCAGCGATGTAGTGCGTGAACAGATGTCGATTCGCTCCAAACTCATCGAACATGTTGGGGGTAGGATTTTGAAAATGCTGCATGAAAACATACCTGGAAAGAAAACCATTGATTTGAAAATCAATAAATTGAGACCTCCGGTAAATGCTGATGTGGCATCTGCGGTTTTCATAGTTTCCGCAGATTTTGCTGGTTGAGAAGTAACTTTTAATTCAATGTTCCGTTAAGGAGTGCCTCAAGGGTTCGGTGTCACTGATATTCGTACCTTTGCAACATAATTGGTCGCGTGGCCGAGTGGCTAGGCAGAGGTCTGCAAAACCTTGTACAGCAGTTCGAATCTGCTCGCGACCTCAAACCAAATCCCTGCAGCGAAGCTGTGGGGATTTTCATTTTTAGCCGAGCCAAGCTTGCTTGAGCGAAGGCTGGAAATGAAAATCCCTCTCGCCGAAGGTGGGATAGGGGATTTGGTTTGAACCACCCCACCAAGTTCACCGAGGCCTTATTAAGGCCGAGGTAATCTGCTACAAAACTGCCGAGCCAAGCTTGCTTGAGCGAAGGCTGGAAATGAAAATCCGTCTCGCCGAAGGTGGGATAGGGGATTTGGTTTGAACCACCCCACCAAGGATTACCGAGCCCTTGCAAAAAAAAAGCCCACCAGTATGGTGGGCTTTCTGTTTCAAAATGAAAAGAATTAGTCTCTTCTTCCCAAGTATATCATCACATAATAAAGCAATGTAGCTAATGATGAAAGCGCAGCTATCACATACGTCATGGCAGCCCATTTCAATGCGTCTTTAGCCATCGTGAGATCACCTGTGTTTGCTGTACGGCTGGACTCCAACCATGCCATGGCTCTGTTGCTTGCATCGAACTCCACAGGAAGTGTGATGAAACTGAACAAGGTGATCAATGCAAACATGGCAATACCAATCAACAGTAATTGAGGGAACGAGTTCAGCAATAAAACTCCGGCTAACAATACCCACTGAACCCATTTGGATCCGAAGCTTACAATCGGAACCATAGCGGAACGGAATTGCAACCAACTATAAGCACGCGCATGCTGAACGGCGTGGCCTACTTCGTGAGCTGATACAGCAGCGGCGGCGGCATGACGGCCATAATAAACTTCATGGCTTAAGTTCACGGTTTTATCCAGTGGATTGTAGTGGTCGGTAAGTTGGCCTTCAACAGAAATGATTCTAACGTCGTTGATTCCATGGTCGCGAAGCATTTTTTCTGCGATCTCCTGTCCCGACAAACCTGAACCTATAGTGGTTTCAGAGTACTTTTTGAATTTGCTTTTCAAGCGGGCGCTCACAACCCAACCTGCTAGCATAAAAACGATAACAATTACATAAATCAACATGGTGTTATATTTTGAAGTGGTTTGATGATTACAAATTTAGATATGATATGCTTGAATTAGTAGTTTACAAACAAACAAAGCAAGATGAAGTTAATCGATGGCTCAGATGGTTTCATTCCCATCGGAAGAACCTGACAGCCAATGAATAAACAACTATGCCCCAGCCCAATATGACCAGTAAGTTCCACCAGATATCCTGTATTCCAGCCCCTTCAAAGGCAATCAACCGCAATGCTTCATTCAGGTAAGTCAATGGTAGGAACTTGCAAATCGGTTGTAACCAAGTTGGAAAGGAGTCGATAGGGAAAAAAGTGCCCGACAAAAGAAATTGAGGCAAGGTGATCAGGTTGGCTAATGGAGGAATCATGGATTCGTTTCTAGCCAGCCCGGAAATCACAAAACCAAATCCCATGAAAACAATTAGACCTAAGGCCGAGAGCAACATCATATACAACGCGGTCATGGCTCCATGTATCAATGTAAATCCGAAAAACCAATAGCCCACTAAGATGATGAACAAGGCACCGGTAAGCGAAAACACCATTCGGCTTAAGGCCTCTCCAAGAATGATGAAAGGCTTTTTAATAGGTGTTGCGAAAAAGCGTTTGATTACCAGTGTTTGTCTCAAATTGAAAAACACAAAAGCCGTTCCGAATACCCCGGTACTCAAAATCGAGAACCCGAGCTGTCCAGGAAGAATGAAGTCAATCATGGAGAATTTACGTCCTGAAACTTCTCCTTGGCGCAATTCGGCTTTGGTTTGGTTCTGTGGTATTTCACCCATGTTAATGCGATAGGTGAGATTCTCCGTAAGCGAGAGGAAAAGCTTACCTTTTTCAGGGCTAGCCGTTGAGGGCTTTACCTCTAAAATGTAGGCTGGACCAACTGTATCGGCATTTACTTTGATGTTAACTATGGCATCAATACGGCCTTTCGCTGCGAGTTCCAGTAACTTGCTGTCTTCACCTTCAACTAATTCCACGCCCGGTAAAGATTTAACATCTTCAAACATCTGGTTTTCTCTATCGGCTGACGAGAGTACTCCTACTTTTATAGAAATTTCCCGACCACCGATGAAGCCGAATACCAGAATGAAAATCAAAGGAAACAACAGAGTGAAAACCACAGCAGACGGACTTCTTGTTATAGACCTGAGACTGGCGCGTGTAATGGCCAACATAGCCTTGAATTGATTGTATTGGCTCATGCGTTGCGATTATCTTGTTGGATGTAAACACTTGTTGATGGGAATGCGAAATCACCACCTCGGGCCTTCACAATTCGCATGATTTCGAAGTTGATTTTCTCGCGCTCCACAATCATGATATCATATTCATTGGTCTTCACCATGTAGCTCACCAAAACATCCAATGAGCTGCTTCCAAAATGTTCAAAACGAACCACAGGATTTTCATCCAACATCGGATTTGATTTCAAAATATCGCGCAAGTCGGATAATATAGCTTCTAATTGAGAGGCGTCAATTGCATAATTCAAACCGATAATGAATCTCACACGCCACAGAGCACGATCTGTGATGTTCTCTAATTCGGCGTCAACCATTTTCTTGTTTGGAACAGAAACGATGCTTTTCTCCAAGGTTCGTACGCGCGTACTTCTAAGCCCGATGGATTCAACATGGCCACTTACGGTTCCAATTTTTATTTGGTCACCTACTGTAAAGGGTTTGTCGAGGAAAATTGTGAATGAGCCTAACAGGTTCTCCAACGTTTCTTTGGCCGCTAAGGCCACAGCTAAGCCACCGATTCCCAAACCACCTACCAAAGTCACCACATTCACATTGAAAACAGATGCTAGTGTGAAGAACACGCTTAATGTGACGACGATTATTTTCAAGCCATCCCTGAAAAAAGGGACTAGTTGGTCATCCAGTTTCGATTCTGTTTTAGCAGCCCGATAACTCAAAATCAAAGCGAAGAAATCAACCACTCGCAAGAAAATCCATGTGATTGAGGCTATCAGGGCAATTTTGAAAGTGATGCTCATTACCTGTTCCAATACCTCAAGCCGGCTACCTGGTTTTGCAACACCCCAAGGCATGTCCAACTGGATGACGGCGAAATACCCTACTATCAGCATCATCAGTAGGGTAAAAGGCTTTTTCAATAATTCATGGAACTCGTTCGCAGTGGCCGAGCCGGATACTTTTTTGAAGAGACTGAAAAGCGAAACAGCAAAAAGTTTTGACAGCGCCTTTTTGAAAATCAATCCCGCTAACAGGATACAAATAAACCAAAGGTAGTTTTCGACTGAGTTGCCAGCGAAGGTTTTGTCAAGAAATGTCCATTGAGATGGATCCATTAGTTTTTCAATTTGTCGAGTGCAATTGACAATGCCGTTGCCGATATGCCAGTCATCAAGCTGTTTTTCGATTTCACTTCTACTATCGAGTCCCGTATGATGTAAGAAACATCTTCAAAGATGGACTGGTCGGTTACATCTCCGTCTTCGGTTATCAGATAAGCGAAGACTCGAGCCATGCCGCAGTTTGAAATGAAATCCGGAATCACCGAAACTTTCGAATCCGCTTCTGCCGCTGTGGGGCCAAAGAAAATCTGCTGGTCGGCAAAGGGAACATTGGCGCCACAGGAAATCGTTTCAAGGCCTGCTGCAACCATGCTGGCCAGTTGTTCTTTTGTTACCAATCTCGACGCGGCCGCGGGTACGAAAATTTGAGCGCCGCAATTCCATATCTTTTGGTTTATATCTTCGAACGGCATGATGTCCGACGACACCAGTTTATTGCCATTGCGGTCGCCGAACAACCTGCATATTTCCGCATGGGTAAAACCGTCAGGATTCATGATGCCGCCATCGCGGTCGATTATGCCGATGATGGAGGCGCCACATTTCGAAAGGTAAAAACCAGCGGCCGCGCCTACATTACCCCAGCCTTGGATAATGGTTTTTTTACCTTTCAATGGTTTTCCTGAAAGTTCATGAAAATGTCGGATGGATTCGGCAACACCGAATCCGGTGATCATGTCGGCCACTGTATAATTTTTGTCTACTGGGACGCGCAGTCCTGGAGTTGTAACAGGAAGAACCACCCCCATTCGGAGGCGAAGGATTTTTTCGTGGCGGGTTTTTTCATCACTTCCCAAGTGACCGTTTACCACGCCCTCTTGGGGATGAAGCAAACCGTTTTCCGAGGTGATGGCAATCACATCATGAATCTCATCAACGTTTAAATCGCCGCCAGTGCCGTAGTAGTGTTTGAGTATCGGGTGTACCGCTTTGAACCATCTTCTGAGAACGCCTTCCTTGCGAGGATCCGCGGGGTCGAAATTTATTCCTGATTTGGCGCCGCCGATTTGAGGACCCGCAACTGAGAATTTTACCTCCATGGTTTTGGCCAACGAAGTGACTTCATGGCGGTCAAGTCCTTTACGCATCCTGGTTCCTCCACCTGCAGCACCACCACGAAGGGAATTGATCACTAGCCAGCCTTCGGCTTCCGTTTCACGGTCTTTCCACTCAAAAACGATTTGTGGTCTCTGCTCCTCGAATTTTTTAAGTTTTTCCAACATAAACAGGATAATTTCCGCAAAGATAGGCAGTTGTACCAATCGTACGAAAAACCGGTGGGCTATCCTTTGTAATCCTTGGCAAGAAGCGAGAAATGCATAGAGTCCCAGAACTGATCCTCATGTAGGGTGTTCTCTCGAAAGTGCCCGTCCATGGTAAAGCCTAGTTTCTTCAATACGGATATGGAGGCGGTATTACGTGGGTCGGTAACGGCTTCTATTAAGTGCAGGTTAAGCTTCAAAAAACCAAAGGCAAGTATTTCCTTCAGCGCTTCGCTGATGATTCCCTTCTTCTGATGTTCCCCAGCAAGCAGGTAACCGATTTCTGCACGGTGATGCTCCGGTGTTGTCCTAACGATCCCGGCAACACCAATCACTTTGTTTTCTTCTTTCAGTGTGATACCCCAGTTGATGCTCTGGTTTGATTGGATTCCTCGATCCACCATTCGGATGAGTTCTATGGCATCATCTAACGTTTTGGCAACTGGCCTTTGAACAAAACGCATAAGTGTTTCATCGCGCCTCATCCTAAACACCTCCTCGGCATCGGCTTCCGTCATGCGGCGCAAAATCAACCTTTCGGTTTTGAGTTCTGGAAATGGACTGAAGTCGATGTTAAGCATTTCTGGATTTAGTTAGAGGCAAGAAGCCTTGCGGGGATGCGAAAGTAGTAATGTTGTACGCATCATGCGCCTAGATAAACACAGCCACCGATGGAATTGTGTTTTGCTCCTGTTACAGAGGCAAATGCATTTACCTCCTCGCGCTGGCGCAGCCATCCCAAAAGGGCGAAGATGAGAGCCTCTTTGAAGGAAACTATGATCGGATCAGGTACTACCACATGGATTCCATGTTTGGATACCTGCTCCTCAATAGCTTCCACCAGGTAGCAATTAAAAGCACCGCCGCCTGTTGTAAGCATGGTTGTGCCTGGCGCTTTGAATAAGACAGCGGCAATACGTTCTGCAACGTGGTCGCACACGGTTCTAATACGGTCATTCAATGGGATGGTTTTATCCAAAATCAACGGCTTGAATTCGGCGTCGAACGATTCGCGGCCAAAGGAAACAGGGCCGGTTTTCCTATACATATTCAAGTTCCCTAGCTTCCTCAATAAAGGTTCATTTCCTTTTCCATCCATGGCCAATTTCCCTTCTGCGTCGTATTCCATACCGGCTTCGGATGCCAGGAGGTTTAATGCCATATTGGCTGGACAGATATCGAAAGCCAACACTTCATCCCCTTGCTCAAATGAGATATTGGCTATCCCTCCTAGGTTCAAACAGAAACGATGCCCGCCGAAAAGCAGGCGATCGCCAATGGGTACTAGTGGTGCGCCTTGTCCTCCCAGAGCAACGTCCGTTGTTCGGAAATCACAAACGGTATCCGTTCCAGTAGTGGCAGCGATGGAGGCTCCAGAACCCATTTGAAAAGTGAATCCTTTATCGGGTCTGTGGAATACCGTATGTCCATGGGATGCCACCAACGAGGCAGAAAGGCCTCTTTCTTCTTCAATCCGATTCAATTGATGGCCTACGTACCTGCCGAATTCTGCGTGCAAACTCATCAGGCTGGCGCCATCCAAATCATATGCCCCTCGTAGTTTCTCTTTCCATTCAGAATCATATGAAACGGTTTCGGCATGCTCCAAGGAAAATGTGATACCGGATCCTGATTGAGCGAATCGACAAAAAGCCACATCCAAACCGTCGAGGGAGGTGCCTGACATGATTCCTGCAATCAACTGATTATCTGACATAAAAGGATACTTAGGGTAAGTTTATCTAACTTATTAAGCTTTGTTAAACAATATAGTAAATCTTTGGTTTTGTTCAACAAGTAAGTGGCTAAAAAAACTAAATTTACAACCTCAAAACCGATTATTTTATGCATTTTGAATTGACGGAAGAGCAGTTGCAGGTACAGCAGGCTGCCCGAGATTTTGCCCAACATGAATTATTGCCTGGCGTAATAGAGCGCGATGAACTTCAAAAGTTTCCAGCTGAACAAATCAAGAAACTAGGCGATCTAGGCTTCTTGGGTATGATGGTGGATCCTAAATACGGCGGTGCCGGATTGGATACTGTTTCGTATGTACTCGCCATGGAGGAAATATCCAAAGTGGATGCCTCCGCTTCAGTGGTCATGTCGGTTAACAATTCTCTAGTGTGTTGGGGTTTGGAGACCTTCGGCAACGAAGAGCAAAAACAGAAATATCTGGTTCCTTTGGCAAAAGGCGAAATCATTGGTGCTTTTTGCTTGTCGGAGCCCGAGGCTGGTTCCGATGCCACTTCGCAGCGCACCACCGCTATAGATATGGGCGACCATTACCTACTCAACGGAACCAAGAATTGGATTACCAATGGTAGCAGTGCCAGTGTTTATTTGGTGATGGCTCAGACGGACGTGGCTAAAGGTCATAGAGGCATTAATTGTTTGATTGTGGAAAAGGGCATGCCTGGGTTCTCTATAGGTCCTAAAGAAAACAAGCTGGGAATTCGCGGGTCAGATACGCATTCGCTCATGTTCACGGACGTGAAGGTTCCAAAGGAGAATCGCATAGGTGAAGATGGTTTCGGATTCAAATTCGCCATGAAAACGCTTACAGGTGGACGAATCGGAATCGCTGCTCAAGCACTGGGAATCGCATCAGGAGCATTTGAGTTGGCACTTAAATACTCTAAAGAGCGCAAGGCTTTTGGAAAAGAAATCAGCCACCACCAAGCGATACAATTCAAATTAGCCGACATGGCTACCGAGATTGAAGCTGCTAGGTTGCTATGCCTTAAGGCTGCTTGGTTGAAGGATCAAGGAGCGGATTATGCACAAGCCAGCTCCATCGCCAAGTTATTTGCTTCCAAGGTAGCCATGGATACAACCGTCGAGGCCGTGCAAGTGCACGGAGGATATGGCTACGTTAAGGAGTTCCATGTAGAGCGCCTGATGAGAGATGCAAAAATCACACAGATATACGAGGGGACCTCTGAAATCCAGAAAATCGTGATTGCACGGGGATTGTTGCAGTAAACAACCCCTGATCAAAATGATGAACCAAAAACTAAAATACATTTTCCTGCTGTTGGCAGTAACCACCCTGCCTTCATGCATTTCATTAAAGAAGTTCACTTACTTGCAGGATGAGGCAGGGTCCTCATCCGGTAAAAGCCCGGAATTTACTCTGAAAGTTGTGCCAGGAGATATCCTCACCATTCAGGTTTATTCTGAAAATCCTGAAGCTTTTCCAGGCGTTGCGGCTACTAACGATCGTCAGTTTGTAGACAATAGAAGTTCCTATGAGAAAGGAATTCTTGTTGATCCGCAGGGGAATATTGAAGTGCCACTGGCTGGCAAGATTGCCGTTGGTGGACTTTCCATGGCGGATGCTCGTGAAGCGGTTACTGCAAAATTCAAGTCTTTCATGGATTCGCCCGTTGTAATCATGAAAAAACTCAGCTTCAAGGTTACCATATTGGGCGAAGTGAACAAACCGGGTCTTTACTACATTCCCAACGAGAAGATGTCGTTGTTGGAAGGAATTGGTATGGCAGGCGACCTTACCTATTTCGGCAACCGCAAAACAGTCAAGATCATCCGTCAAGCAGAGGGAGGATACAAGGAGCTCTTGGTTGACTTAACCACCAAGCAACCATTGAACGCCGAGGTGGCTTGGCTTTATCCCGATGACGTTGTGTATGTACAACCCATTCGGAGGCGTGGTGGCGCAACCATCAGTCCTACAGTAGCAGTGGTGACCTCAATTTTGGCTACCCTCACTTTAATTTCATCACTCATTTTGCGTGAGACCAATTAAACATGACCAACAAGCAGAAAGGAAGTAATCCTAGCAATGATGACATAGATCTGTCCGGCCTTGCCGATGAGATTCGTGCTAGTCGATGGTGGTTTGTCGCATCAATCGTTGTATTCATATCCTTGGCGTATGTGTATCTGAAAACCACCTTGCCCGTTTATGAATCGGGTGCTAGTGTTCTGATCGAGGAATCTGGAAAGCCTTCCATCAAGATGGAAGATTTCATTGCGGGTGATTTGTTTGGTGAGCAGGCCAACGTGGCCACAGAGAAAGGCATCCTGGGTTCAAGAAGTGTAATGAAGCAAACAATATCTGAACTGGGTATAGGCGTAAGCTATTCAAACACTTCCGTTTTCCCTCATATACCACGTTACTTAAAGCATCCATTCGTTGTTAGGGTGGATACCACAGTTACGATGCCTTTGTGGTTGCGGGACGTGCCCTTCTCCGTTTCCTACATCAAAGACAACAAGTTCAAGGTGTCTGTTTCAGCTACGGATAATTCTGGTAAGCGTTTTGACTTTTCCCAAGATGCCATATATGGGCAGACATTGTCTTCGGATTATTTCAAATTCCGTATAGATTCCATGCCTGATTTCGAAAGGAAGCAGGAATATGCCGAGTATGAATTCACCATACATGATGAGAGCCGCCAGATCTCTGACATGGTTAGCAGGTTGAAGATAGAAACTCCTGATAAGGATGCGACCATCTTAGAGCTCACATTCAGGGATGAGATTCCGGAGCGGGCTGCGGATGTTTTGAACAAACTATGTGAAGTTTACATCAAGCGTGATGTCCAAGATAAGACCTCGGTGGCATCATTGACTCTGGATTTCGTAGATGAGCAACTTGACCAAACCAGTAAAGCGGTTGGTGATGTTGAAGTGGAGCTGCAACAATTCAAAGAACGCAACCAAACGGTTAACCTCAACGAGGAAAGCAAAGCTTTTCTAGAGCGTTTGAATACCGTCGACATGGAAAAGGTGAAAACGGAGATTACTTTGAAATCGTTGGACAACATTCTTCAGTATGTTTCCACGAGTGCCGACATCACCGAGATGGCCCCTTCTTCATTGGGTATTCCTGACCCATTGTTGATAGAGTTGATAACCAAATATCAAGAGCTGCAGTCGAAACGCAAGAGTTTGTCATTTGGAGTCAAGGGTAAGACCACTGCAGTGAGTGTTATCGACCAACAAATAAAGGATACCCGCGCTTCCTTGATTGAGAATATCAAATCCATAAAGAAGAACATTCAAGCATCCAACGCGTCCCTCAATGCGGAGTTGAGCGAATATGAGGGTAAGATTCGCAAGATGCCTGAGATCGAACGGCAACTTCTAGCCATTCAACGACGCTTTGAGGTAAATCAAAACATATACATATATCTTTTGCAGAAGAAAGCTGAAACGGCCATTGCCAAGGCATCGGCCATTTCTGATAATAAGGTATTGGATAACGCGGTGATCGCAGATGAGCCAGTCGAGCCTAACAAGAAGTTGGTGCTTGCCCTGGCGTTGCTTGGGGCCATACTCATACCTCTCATTGTAATCATCGCTATCCGGATATTCCAAACCACCGTCTCGAGCAGGGATGAATTGGTGGCTATGACTGATATTCCTGTTGTTGGTGTGATAGGACACGTTAATAAAAGCGACAACCTCATTGTCAACAATAGTCCCAAATCACGTGTTGCCGAAGCATTCCGTTCTGTCAGGACCAACCTTCAGTATTTCGGTTCTGAAAGTAAGAACAAGGTTATCATGATTTCGAGCTCGGTAGGAGGGGAAGGTAAATCTTTTGTTACGATGAATCTGGCATCCATCTTGGCGATGCAAGACCATAAGGTCATAATCCTAGGTATGGATTTGCGCAAGCCAAAGATCTTCCAGGATTTCAACTTGAGCAATGATGCCGGTGTTGTGAGTTATTTGGTAGGTAGCAGCAAACTTGCCGACTTAATCAAGCCTTCTGGTGTGCAAAACCTTGACATTATACCTGCCGGTCCGGTACCGCCAAACCCTGCCGAGTTGCTCGCAAAACCAGCCCTAGGTCAGTTGTTGGATGAACTTGGCAAGACATATGATTATATCATCATCGACACGCCGCCATTGGGAATCGTTTCAGATGCGTTTTTGATAAAGAACTACTCTCATCTGAATATTTACGTGGTGCGCGAGAATTACTCCAAAAAGGAGTACATACGTTCACTCAATGAAATGGTGGAGTTGGGTAAAATAAATAACCTGTGCTTGTTGCTGAATGACTCCCGTTTGGGTCAAAGGTATGGTTACGGTTACGGTGGCTATGGCTACGGATACGGCGGCTATGGTTATTACGAAGAGGAACAAACGATATCGTGGAACCCTTTCAAGTTTTTCAGCTCCAAGCGATCCTAAAACAACTATTTCAATCCTTCCAGTACTTTCTCCATCTTAGATCCGCGTGATCCTTTGATGAGTATGGTACATTCGCCAGGTCGGTTTGCGTGAATCCATTCTGCTGCTTGAACGGAGTCACCCAAACAAACAATATTTGACCCGCTAGTGCTTTGTGCTGCGGTTTTGAAAACTTGGCCAACTAGTATGATTTTCTCGCATCCGGTTTTACAGGCAAGTTCCAAAATCCTGGAATGTTCAGAATGTGATTCGTCACCCAGTTCAAGCATGTCACCTAGAAAAACCATTTTCTTCCCAGTAAAACTGTTTTGGAAATTCTGGATTGCTGCCTCCATGCTTGTTGGGTTGGCGTTGTAGGCATCTAGGATGACTTTTGTTTCCCCGAACGAAAGCTCTTGCGACCTCTGGTTGTCGGGGGTGTAGGCCTCAACTGCAGAAATGATATCGGAATCCTCTACACCGAAGTGTGTACCAATTGAAACAGCAGACAAGATGTTCTCACAGTTATAATGCCCAGTGATGTTGGATTTGATTTCATACCAGCTGTTGGTCTTATTCGACAACCATTTCACAGATGCGTACTGCATATTGGGAATGGCGACGCCTTGTATTGTTGCATTCGATGATGAACCATAGGTGAACACACGGTCGTGCTGCCCTAACATAGAGACTAAATGTGGGTTGTCGGCATTTAAAAAAACGAGTGCCCCATTACTTTTAGCGAATGTGTACATCTCACCTTTTCCGAGTTTAACACCTTCGAAGCCTCCAAAACCTTCCAAGTGTGCTTTGCCCACGTTGGTGATAAGCACGTGCGTAGGTAAAGCGATGGAGCAAAGGAATCCGATTTCGTGACGATGATTGGCACCCATTTCCACTACCGCCAGTTCAGTATCTTCCGGTATTGATAACAATGTAAGTGGAACCCCAATGTGATTGTTGAGGTTTCCTTGAGTATGATAAGTCCTGTATTTTTTTGATAGTACGCGACTCACCAGTTCCTTCGTAGTTGTTTTGCCATTGCTGCCGGTTATACCAATTAAAGGTATATTCAGGTTTTTTCTATGATGCAGAGCAAGCTCTTGAAGGCATTCGAGTACGTTTTTGACTTTTACAAATCGTTCATTTTCTGGAAGAGCATCGTCATCCACCACAGACATTGACGCGCCCGCATCCAAAGCCTGTTGCGCAAACAGATTTCCATTGAAGTTATCGCCTCTCAAAGAAAAGAAAACACACCCTGCAGTAATCTTTCTTGTATCGGTGCAAATGCTTGCACCTGATTGGTAAGCCTCATAAATCCTTTGCAATGCTTCCATGCTTTTTTGAATCTTATCTATTGGTGTTGAATTAAAAGTCAGTCGCGGGTTATATTTTCACTACTCTTCTTTTTATGCTTCCATTGGTGGATTGCAATTCAAGTATGTAAACTCCTTGAACTAAGTTATTCAACCGTACAATGTGCTGCTGTTCGTTTTCGTCTAAGGATTTAGTCAAAACAGCTTTACCAGTAAGGTCTGTTATTACCAACATTTTTGTTGAAGGGCTTTGGCTGGCTACATTTAGAAACAACTGATCGTTTGTAGGGTTTGGATAAAGCTGCACAATTTGAAATGGGAAGGCCGATTCTTCGATACCTGTTGTTGTACCGGTATTGAATACGAATTTCGGCGAATAAAAACCCTGCTCTGTGCCATTTGCCGTTCTAACACGCCAATAGTAAAGTGAGTTCGGATTTAAACCACTCACCTGTTGTGATGTAGCTGTGATGCCTGATGTGTTGTAAACCATTGTTTGGGTGGTAAAGGTTGCTGATGTACTAACCTGCAAGGTGTAGCTAGTGGCGTTAGCCACGGCCGACCATTGAAAAACAGGATTGGTGTTTATTCCTAATGCGGAATCAGCAGGGAAAATCAAACTTGCCGCTGCGGTAGCCGAGTTGAAGGTTCTAGGTATAGACGGAACGCTTTCATGACCTCCATTGTTTGCGATTACTCTCCAATGATAATTCGTTGAGCCCATTAGATTGGTCACAATCGCAGAAGTGCCTCCTGTATTTGCGCTGTGTGTTATGGTGGAGAAATTGGGATCAGTGCTCAATTGTAAGGTGTAAAGCACGGCTCCGGGTACATTGCCAAAGGTGAATTGCTGCGTATTCAAAACACCATTGGCACCGTCGGTTGGACTGTTTAAGGTCGGTGCAGTGGGTATGCTATCGTTCACCCCGGTGTAGGAAACGAACATTTCAATTTTCTGTAATGGCACATCATTCGCATCTCTAGGTGATGACACGATGGTGTCGACAATGTTCATGCCGCTGGTAACCTTACCATAAACGGTATAGTTTCCATCCAAGAAGGTGGCATTTGCAACGCATATATAGAATTGCGAATTGGCACTATTGGGATCATTGTCACGGGCGGCACCAATTATTCCTCTTACATGTCTTACAGCATTGAACTCCGCCGGCACGTTTTGCTGCCAAGGCTGGCCCTGCCCCCAAGTTGAAATGGGTCCACTGATCGTGTTCGGATCACCCCCCTGAATTACGAAACCTGGAACAACCCTATGGAAGGCTGTACTATCGAAAAATTGATCATTCACCAGGCTATCGAAGTTTTGTGTATGCAACGGCGCTATCAACGGGAACAGTTCGATATTGATGGCACCCAAATAGGTTCCGGCTCTTTTGGTGATTATCTGGTATTGCGGTTTGTCGATTCCTTGAGCGAGAGAGGTGATGGAAGAAGCAATCACGATTACAGATAGTAGGAGTTTTTTCATAGTTCTGATTGGAATGAGTTCAGGTGGATGATGATAGCGCTTATCCTTTTCATGTAATGCAAATAAAACAAAAAAGCCTCCGATTTTGCGGAGGCTTTTTAGATGATATTTAGTTTGTTATTTCTTGGCTTTTTTCTGAGCGAAACCTACTGGGCTTCCAACACGGTGCATTGCGCAACGGAATCCTATGTAATCAGTCGAAAGTCGTTGGTCGAGGAAGCGTCGAGAACCAGGCGACATCCAATAGGCGCGATCCTTCCAAGAGCCGCCTTTGTAAACGCGTGCTTGATCATCAATCATGGAAGTTGCTCCGAACTTATATTGTATATAATCAGGCTCATCACCGTCCAGGAAGTTGATGTTGTCTGCTTTGCGGTAGTTTCTTCTTCCTTCGTTTTCGGCTTCTGTAACATCACGATACATGATCCTTCCCAAGGAGTCTTTTTCTGCAACTTGACCTTCTTCATCCAAGAGCTGAGTCTTGAAAACGTTACCCCTGTAAGGGTTGAAGTCGTCTTTGTCTTCTGGTGACAAGGGTCTATAAACATCGGCTACCCATTCTGCAACGTTACCACCCATATTATACAATCCGAAATCATTTGGAACATAGGAAACGGTTGGAGCAGTGATGTCCGCGTTATCATTCAGGTAACCTGCAGTACCCATGTTATCACCTCGTCCACGCTTGAAGTTGGCCAACATTTCGCCGCGGTATTTTTCATCGGCATTACGAACCACGTGACCATTCCATGGATATATTTTGCGCTCGGTTACACGTTCGTAAACGGTATTTCCGATGAGGCCTAATGCAGCGTACTCCCATTCAGCTTCGGTGGGCAGTCGGTAGCGGGGAAGAAGGATTCCATCCTCCATTACCACTTTACGAGTATCACGGTTAGGATTGTAGTCAACCAGAAGGTCCTTAACAAGTCCCTCATATTGGTTAGCCAAATAGGCATCCGTATTGAAATTGTCTTCGTTAATCTGGGCAGGGTTAACGCGCAAAATTCCTTCACGAATCAAGATTTGTTCATTCACGCGGTCTGTTCTCCAGGCACAATAGTCGTTAGCCTGTAACCAATTTACACCAACCACCGGGTAATCGTTGTAAGCAGGGTGGCGCAAGTATAATTCAACGTAAGGCTCATTAAAACCGACTTTAGAACGCCAAACAAGCGTATCGGGCAGAGCTTTTTTGTATACTTCAGGATAGTCGGTTCCATAAACGCGATCCAACCAATAAAGGTATTCGCGATAATGCAGATTTGAAACTTCGGTTTCATCCATGTAAAAAGATGAAACGGTTACCCTTCTTGGGATGTTTGCCCAGTCCATGGTGATATCCTGTTCGGTACGGCCCATAGAGAAAGTACCGCCTTCGATGAGAACCAATCCAGGACCGGTTTCCTGTTCGGTGTATTCTACTTTTTCGAATCCGCCGTTCTTTTCATCATTGTAATTCCATCCGGTAGAGGAGGACTTTTCTTTGCCTCCGCAGGATGCGAGAAACACCACAACCGATAGCAGCAGTGGTGATACGAATGACAATTTTTTCATGCTAGTGTATTGGATGACTTTGTGTTCCTGATTTTATTAAACTAGAAAGATGGACAACTTATTGTCCTGAATCGTTTCTTTTTAGGTCTGCACTCGAATTGGATACCTAGGCTGATTTCGTGAGATCCAGCGGTGGCATTATTTGTTAGCTTTGAAATGGTTACGTCGTAAGAGTAGCCAAATTTAAACAATCCTTTTTGAACACCAACCAACGCGATAAAAGATTCCCCGCTCCAACTGGCAGTACCCGCGCCACCAAAATTGGAGCGCATCCACAAACCGCCAATCATGGGCGATTTCAGGACATATACCCCTAAATTAAGCTGGTTGGCGCTTCCCTGCTGTTGGTATAAAACATTGGGCGACACATAAGTACCTTCAGAACGAGATGCTGCATAGCGGTAAACACGGGTGTCGCCAACTGGCAGCATTGCACCAAAATGAGCGGTAATTTTCATCGGTAATGCGGAAGAACCCTCAACGATGAAAGCCTCATCTGGCTGGGTCAGGTGGTTGACCGCAACTCCTCCATAAACCTTTGAACTATAAGCCAATATGCCAGCTGAGAAGTCTGGGTAAGACTTGCTCAAATCCGAAGGGCGATTTTCTTGAGTGTTATAAACGAATCCATATCTAGGATCGATCTGGTCACCGAAATAAAGTTTATCCCAATCCAATTTTTTCTGCATCAACGTGGCCTGCATTCCCATGCGGATTGAAAAGTCGCGGCTGATATTCAATTGATAGGAATACATACCGCTGATAGAGGTGGTATTGATGGTACCATCACCTGCTTTGTCGTTCATAATGATCAATCCCAAACCTCCTGATAAATTATCAATGTGCTGATCGTAGGAAACGGATGATGTAATGTAAGTTTTGTTGAGTGCTGGCCACTGGTTGCGGTAATTGATACCAATACGAGGGCATCGTGCTGAACCGGCGAAAGCAGGGTTCAAATACAATGGTGCTGCATAGAACTGGCTAAACTGAGGGTCTTGAGCCTGAGCCTTTTCGGGCAATACAGAAGCCATCAAAACAATTAAAGCCGCGGTTAGTGATAAGGAGCGCATGTTGATATTGGTTTTGACTGACTTATACGGCAATGCTAAAATAGGTTTCATTGTTTCAGCTTTCTTGGATTTCAACAATTATTAATAGCTGATAAACAACTTTTTGTGATGGATTATTGTTAACAGGTTAGGACAAAAATAGGAGTAAAAAAAATTAATAACCAAAAATAATAATCTGATTCATCAGGTGTTATAGTCGCTGTGGTTGTGTATGCTTACATTTGTTGCAGTCATCTTTCAAAGGCTTATGTATCTTAAATACAGTTTTTTAGGGGTTATTTTATTCCTTTTTTCAGGGGTTGTAAGTTCTTATGCGCAAGCATTTAGACAGCAAAAAATCGAGTTGTCATGGTCTAATGATGTTAAACTCACTTCAGAAGGCTTTGATGGGCAAAGTTTGATGCAGTTTGAAGGCGCCCAATATGATGGTTCATCAAACTCGTTTCCTTACTATGTAAAGCGAGTCCCAAATCCATTCCCTGGCTTCAAAACGATTGTATCCATTACAAACCCCGTTTTTCAAGATTTTGAAACAAATTCCCCTGTCGAATGGACTAAGGTTCAACAGCAGGCCGTAGTTACATCGGATGTGCTTTATGAAAAAAAGCAAGAGTATTTGGCATTTTCTATTTTGCCTTTCAAGGTTGATGCAACTGGTCGAAAGCAACGTCTGATTTCCTTCGACCTTTTGTATGGCCGCGGGGAAACATTGTCTAGCGGCTCTACCAGAGTAGGATCCGCCTCTGTCTCAAACAGCGTATTGTCTCAAGGCAATTGGATTAAGTTATCTGTTTCTCAAAGTGGAGTATATAAAATCACCTCCAACCAGCTTGCCCAGTTCGGTCTTAATCCATCCCAAACCGATCCGAACCAAATCCGATTATTCGGCAACGGCGGCGGCATGCTTCCTAGGCTAAACAGTAAATTCCGTCACGATGATTTGGCAGAAAACGCCATTGAAGTTTACGACAGTGGAACTCCCGGCAGGTTTGATGATGGCGATTATATCCTTTTCTATGGTGAAGCACCTACTTCCTGGTCGTTGGATACAAACACTGGAAAATTCGTGCACGAGCTTAATCTGCTTTCTGATTACACCTATTATTTCCTTACGCCCCAGTTAAGCCTATCTACATCTCCCAAGAGAATCATCAATAGAAGTTCATCAGCGCAACTGACCAATAACAATGTATCCGTTTTTGATGATCGCCAATACCATGAAGTGGAAAAATTCAATTTCATCAAATCGGGAAGGCAATGGTACGGAGAGCAATTTGACGTAGACCTCACACAGTCTTTTAATTTCAGTTTTCCAAACATTGACCTCAGTTCCCCCGTACATATCAAATCCAATTTAATAGCTCGTTCGTTTTCGCCGAGCTATTTCAGGATGAATTACAATGGTCAAACCATTTTACAGCAAAACGTGCCCGCTGTTGGTACTTCTTATACATCCGACTTTGCGGATGAAAACATTTCCTCGGTTTCTTTAAATCCTACAGGTGCCGACATCAATATTTCCTTGACCTATTTCCCCACAACATCCACTTCTGTGGGTTATTTGAACAACTTAATTGTCAATGCCCGAAGGTCGTTGGTGATGACAGGCTCACAGATGTCTTTCAGAAACATTGCATCCGCCGCACCAGGAAAAATATCCAGATTCACGCTTTCAGGAGCTCTCAACAACCTTCGTATTTGGGACGTTACCGACCCAACGAGCGTTGTTCAGCAGCTAACCGATGCCCCAGGGGATTTTGTTGTTGCAACCGACTCGCTACTAGAGTTCGTGGCATTCAATGGAAGTTCGTTTAACACTCCGACTTATGCCGGTAGGGTTTCGAACCAGAACCTTCATGGACTGGGTCCGGTTGATATGGTTATCATAACCCATCCCGATTTCGAGTCCGAGGCATCCAGGCTCGCCGATTTCCATCAGACTGAAAACAACCTACGCGTTGCTTTGGTAAGGCCTCAAGAGATATACAACGAATTCTCCTCTGGAGCGGCAGACTTGGTGGCTATCCGCGATTTCATGAGGATGTTTTACAACCGAGCTACAAATCCAGCCGACTTGCCCAAATACTTATTGCTTTTTGGAGATGGATCTTATGATAACAAAGGCACAGGGGAATCGAACACCAACTTCATCCCAACCTACCAATCATTGAACTCTATTTCATTGATCCGTTCGTATGTGTCGGATGATTTTTTTGGTTTCTTGGATGACCAGGAGGGTGATTGGGACGACTCGTTTACCGATTTGCTTGATGTAGCTGTTGGCCGTTTCCCGGTAAAGACGCTTTCAGAGGCCCGTATTGTGGTCAACAAAACGATTGACTATGCCACACCGGGAATTGTTTCCGATGCCACGTCCTCATCCACGTGTTCGGAATCAAACACCACATCACTTGGCGACTGGCGCAATGTCATTTGTTTCATTGCGGATGATGAGGATTCGGGACTGCATTTGAATCAATCGAATGGGCTTGCCACTTATGTGCGTAATAACCATCCTGAATTCAATGTCGACAAGATCTTCATTGATGCATACAACCAGGTGTCTACTCCCGGCGGTCAGCGTTACCCCTCCGTGAACGAGGCAATCAGCAGACGAGTAGACAAGGGTGCATTGGTCATCAACTATACAGGCCACGGTGGTGAAACGGGTTGGACGGCAGAACGAATCCTGGACAACACCATGGTGCGCGCTTGGAATAACAAACGCAAGCTTCCTTTATTCATCACCGCTACATGTGAGTTCAGTCGATATGATGATCCAGGAAGGACATCAACAGGGGAGTTGGTGCTAATCGAAAATGAAGCAGGTGGTGTGGCATTGATGACCACTACCCGACTGGTATATGCCGCACAAAACGGAGTCTTGAATTCAGTCATGATGAGTCACCTTTTTGATGAAGTCAATGGAGAGCAGCAGCGTTTAGGTGAAGTTTACGTTACTGTCAAGAACGACAACAGTGTGTTGGCAGGCGGAATCAATCCCAGGAACTTCTCTCTATTGGGCGATCCTGCATTACAATTAGCCGTACCTCGATACGACGTGGTTACAACGGCCATCAATGGAAACGCCCCGGTTGCCAATAATGATACGTTATCCGCTTTGCGAAAAGTGACAATTTCAGGCGAGGTTAGACAGAACGGACAAAAGCTTAGCGGATTCAACGGGATTGTTTACCCAACGGTGTTCGATAAAGAGGAAACCGTGTCTACATTGGGCAACGACCCCTCAAGTCCCGTAATTAATTTTTCGTTACGAAAAAATGCAGTTTACAGAGGCAAAGCCAGTGTTAACAATGGAGAGTTCTCATTCACGTTTGTTGTGCCTCGTGACATTGCTTACAATATAGGCCGTGGTCGTATCAGTTATTACGCTCACAACGGAAGCGAGGATGCCACTGGTAACTATGACAGTGTTCTTGTAGGCGGGTTTTACAGTGGCGCTACCGCTGATAGCGAAGGCCCACAGGTAAAACTTTACTTGAACGATGAAAAGTTCATCTACGGCGGATTAACCGACAACGATCCCATCATATTGGCAATGGTTTCCGACTCCAATGGGGTAAACACGGTCGGTAACGGAATCGGTCATGATATCACTGCGACAATCGACGATGACCCCAACCGAATCTTCACATTGAATGATTACTACGAATCGGATCTTGATGATTATACCAAGGGTCGTGTTGTTTATCCGCTAAGCGCTTTGTCAGAGGGTAAGCATACACTGAAGTTCAAGATTTGGGACATACACAACAACTCTACCGAGACTATTACTGAGTTCACGGTTGCTGAATCAGCTAACTTGGCGTTGGAGCGTGTATTGAATTACCCGAACCCCTTCACAACGAAAACTTCGTTCTTTTTTGAACATAATCGCCCTTGCGGGGATTTGGATGTTCAAGTGCAGATATTCACTGTTTCCGGCAGATTGGTCAAAACGATCAATCGGGCAATATCATGTGAAGGTTATCGTTACGATGGGGTTGAGTGGGATGGAAGGGATGACTTCGGCGATCCGATCGGGCGAGGTGTATATGTTTACCGACTGAAAATCAGGGATGAATTCGGAAGCGTGGCCGATAAGTATGAGAAGTTGGTTCTGCTCAAGTGATTTCCGTTACATCTAATTGACTTATATTTGCCAACTATTCATCCAATTATGAAAAGCGTTTTCAATAGCACCCTCATGCTGGCGGCTTTCTTCTCGCTAGTCACCGTACCCTCGCAAGCCCAATATAACCGCGATGATCTTTTGGGACAGTTAAACACCATCACCACGGCTGTTCCTTTTTTGATCATATCACCTGATGCCCGAGCTGGAGGAATGGGAGATGCTGGTGTAGCAAGCGCTTCGGATGTAAATTCCATTCATTGGAATCCTGCCAAGTTGGCCTTCATGGAACAGAAGATGGCCTTTGGTGTTTCTTATACGCCATGGCTTAGGAAATTGGTTCCAGATATCAACCTGGCATATGTTTCATTCGCAAAACAACTAAAAGGCGACCAGGCATTGGGTACTTCGTTGCGTTACTTCTCTCTTGGGAACATTACATTCACAGACGGCTCTGGTAATGAAATCGGACAATTCGATCCTGCAGAATTCGCATTTGATGTAGCTTATGCGAGGAAGCTTAGCGAGAATATTTCGGGTGGTATCGCCATACGATATATCAACTCAAACCTAACTGGTGGATTCACGGTTGAGAACAACGCTACCAAGGCCGGTCAATCTGTTGCCGCCGATATCAGCGCCTTTTACCGTAAAGAAATAAACTTAGGAAAAAAGGATGCGGACCTTTCCATTGGTATGAACATATCCAACATCGGTTCTAAAATATCCTATACAGAAACCGGCCGTAAGGATTTCATTCCAATCAACCTGAGAATAGGTCCTGCACTCAATTTGAAATTGAATGAATTCAATGAGCTGGCATTCGTTGTCGATTTCAATAAGCTATTGGTTCCAACACCACCCATTTACTCTGATTCTTTGAGCAATGGCGAACAACAAATCCTTTACGGCAACAGTCCTGATGTAAGTGTTGCCCAAGGGATTTTCCAATCATTCAACGATGCTCCTAACGGAGGAAAGGAAGAGTTACAGGAGGTGAATATTGCTGCTGGCATGGAATATTGGTACGACCGTCAGTTCGCATTCAGGGCTGGTTATTTTTACGAGCACGAGAACAAGGGTAATCGCAAGTATTTCACTTTGGGAGCTGGTTTGAAATACAATGTTTTCGGTTTGGACTTCGCCTATCTAATTCCTACCGACCAAAGAAACCCACTCGAAAATACGCTCCGATTCTCGATCACCTTCGATTTCAATCGAAGCGACAAGGAAGAGGAGTAATCCAGGCTATGAAGATACGCGTTGGCATGGGCTTCGATGTGCATCGGCTCAAAGAAGGTCGAAAATGCATCATCGGTGGTGTTGAAATTCCTCACCATACCGGACCCGATGGACACTCTGACGCCGACGTGCTGATACATGCCATCTGCGACGCGCTTTTAGGAGCAGCTGGATTTCGAGATATCGGTTTCCATTTCCCTGATACGGATGCCACTTACAAATCCATTGACAGTAAGATTTTGTTGGGCCGTGTTGTATCATTGTTAACAGAAAACGGATTTTCAATAGGCAACATCGACTCCACTTTGGTCATGGAGCAGCCACGGATCAATCCGCATGTTGATACCATGAAACAGGTTTTGTCTAAGGTGATAGGTATTGGAGTAGAGGACATCGCCATCAAGGCCACCACCAACGAGAAAATGGGTTTCATAGGACGTGGTGAGGGTGTTACAGCCTATGCCGTGGCTCTTATTTCCAAAAACTGAAACATGCACAACGTATCCCACGAAATCCGATACAAAATGTATGATACCTCGGCTGAGCTGGAGATTCAGGACAGAGAGCTTCTGGAGGCTGCTGTTGCTGCAACTGACACAGCCTATGCACCATATTCTGGTTTTCATGTGGGCGCTGCGGTTTTGTTGGAAACAGGCGAGGTGGTTCAAGGCAGCAATCAGGAGAATGCTGCGTACCCTTCGGGTTTATGTGCCGAGCGAGTTGCCTTATTTGCCGCTGCTTCGCAGCATCCTGAAACCACCATTAAGGCTGTGGCCATAACGGCATGTTTTCACGACACAGATGAGCTTTTATCTGTTAGTCCTTGCGGAGATTGTCGACAGGTAATGGCCGAGTACGAACATCGATACCAATCGCCTATTCGCATGATTCTCACCGCGGGTGGGGGCAAGGTGATGGTCATTGATGATGCCAAGACATTGCTTCCTTTGATGTTTAACGCTGATAATTTGAAGCGCTGAAACGAAATTCCTAGGTTAATTGACTAATAGTCAAAGCCCAAGCCTCAAGCAAGTTGCTTTTTCCTATTTTTGCACCAAATTGTTTACCTAGTCATGGCTAAGACGAAATTCGATAAAGAGACCTATCTTTTCTGGTATGAGCAAATGTATCTGATGCGCCGTTTCGAGGAGCGATCAGGGCAGTTGTATGGGATGCAAAAGATCAAGGGATTTTGTCACTTGTATATTGGACAGGAGGCTGTTATGGCAGGAGCCATGTCTACCTTGCGTAAGGAAGATGCCATGATTACTGCTTACAGGGATCATGCACATGCCTTGGCAAAGGGAATCTCAGCCAATGAAGTAATGGCCGAGTTATATGGAAAGGCCACAGGGTGTTCAAAGGGCAAGGGCGGTTCGATGCACATGTTCTCTAAGCCGCACCGGTTTTTCGGAGGTCACGGAATCGTGGGTGGTCAAGTTCCACTAGGTGCAGGTATAGCATTCTCTGAGAAATATCTTGGAACGGATAATGTTTGCGTTTGCTACATGGGTGATGGTGCGGTTCGTCAAGGCGCTTTTCACGAGGCACTCAATATGGCAATGACTTGGAAGCTTCCAGTCATCTTCATTATTGAAAACAACGCTTATGCCATGGGTACATCCGTGGAGCGCACCAGCAATGTCACCAACCTTTACAAATTGGGATCCGCATACGATATGCCTTCCGAGCCAGTGGATGGAATGAATCCGGAGGCTGTTCATGAGTCCATGGATAAAGCAATCACACGAGCAAGGAAAGGTGAAGGTCCAACATTGTTGGAGATGGTTACTTATCGTTACAAAGGACACTCCATGAGTGATCCCGCCAAGTATCGTTCTAAAGAGGAAGTCGAAGAGTACAAACAGCGTGATCCAATTGAGGTCACTAAAACCAAGATTTTGAAATCGAAGTGGGCAACTGAATCAGAATTGGAGGCCATAAATGCGCGCGTAAATCAAATCGTGGAAGAAAGTGTCCGTTTCGCCGAGGATTCCCCTTATCCAACACCTGATGAATTGTTCAAGGATGTTTACTCCGATGAGTACCCTTACATCACAGATTGAATTTTAACTTAATCGACTAACACCAAACACTCCAACCCCCTATACAAGATGGCTGAAATCGTACGCATGCCCAAGATGTCTGATACCATGACCGAAGGAGTTGTGGCCAAGTGGCACAAGAACATAGGTGACATGGTTAAAAGCGGTGACCTGGTAGCTGAAATCGAAACCGATAAAGCGACTATGGAGTTCGAGTCATACCAGGAAGGTGTTTTGCTTTACAAAGGTGTTGATGAAGGCAAGTCGGCGCCTGTTAATGGTATCCTCGCAATATTCGGTAAGGCCGGTGAAGACTATAAAGCCTTGTTGGAAGCTGAAAGCTCCAAGCCCGCACCTGCTGCTACTCCCGCACCTGCTGCTCCTGTAGTCACAAGTACGCCTGCGCCTGCGCCAGTGGCACCGGCACCAAAGCCTGCAGCAGCTCCAACTCCAGTTCCAGTTGTTGCTGCGTCTGATGACAGCCGCGTTAAGGCATCTCCTTTGGCTAAACGTCTTGCCATGGAAAAGGGCATTGATTTGTCACGCATTCCTGGATCGGGAGATGGAGGGCGCGTTGTTAAACGCGATGTGGATTGGTTCAAACCCGGTTTGGTTCCCACCATGGGACGTGCTGTAGCTTCTGGCATCACCAGCGAAAGTTTTGAGGAGGTAGCTGTTTCCCAAATGCGCAAGACCATCGCGCGTCGTTTGTCGGAAAGCAAGCATACGGCTCCTCATTTTTACCTCACCATGGACATCTGCATGGATCGTTGTGCTGATGCGCGTGAGAGCATAAATGCTGTTGCAGGATTGAAGATATCCTTTAACGATATGGTGATAAAGGCTTCTGCTGCTGCTCTGCGTCAGCATCCGAAAATCAATTCTTCATGGTTGGATGATCGTATCCGAATCAATCATCATATCAACATAGGCGTGGCTGTCGCAGTTGAGGAAGGGTTGATGGTACCTGTTGTTCGTTACGCCGACACCAAGACCTTAACCGAGATAAATGCCGAAGTGAAAACCTTCGCGACCAAAGCCAAGGAAAAAAAGCTACAGCCATCTGATTGGGAAGGAAACACCTTCACCATTTCCAACTTGGGTATGTTCGGTATAGATGAGTTTACCGCCATCATTAATCCTCCAGACGCGTGTATCCTGGCTGTGGGTGGTATTCGTGAAACTCCCGTATTGCGAAATGGTCAGCTTACAAACTCCTCCATGATGAAAGTGACATTGAGTTGTGATCACCGTGCGGTGGATGGGGTTACAGGAGCTAAATTCCTGCAGACCTTTAAGGGGTTATTGGAAAATCCGGTGATTCTGTTGGGCGAGGCCTCAATCTAATAGGGAATTATCCCTCTGAGGAACCTTTATTTCGGCTTCTTTTTTTCCACCTGAACATGTCGGCCAGGTTGCTCCTCCACTCGGGCTCTTTTCCTGTATTATCTTTTGATTTTGATAAGCCGGTTACAATGCCGGCAACGGCAAAAAATATCGAAATGAACAAACCATATTGGTTTGGTAGAATTCGGTAAATCAACAACCCTATTAGGGAGCATGCCATAAGGACCATGGCAAAAACGGCGGTCTTTGTCAATTTGTGGAATGTTGCCACAAATTTAACTACAATCGCATTTTCTTGTCAAATATATTTTACGAATAATAGTGCTTTTTATTGAAAATCAACATTATAATTTTGCTGTTATGACAATTATTCGGGTTGTAACGGAATGAATTTGAAGGATGAGCCGTCGAATAACCCCAAGTCGCTCAATTTCATTTCGGGTATGACCAATAGCGCCATGAACGAAAGGGTCATGAAAGGAGCTCTGAGCTTACAGCCCATTTGCTTTACTTGAGCATCTAGCCGCTCGTAATCTTTGGCCACCACTTCGCATGGGTCCAAGCTCATCAATCCGGCAACGGGTAGGGGTAAGACATCTGCGTTTCCTTCATTTATCACACACAAGCCGCCCTGAGATTCCATCAGTGCGTTCACTGCTTTAGCAATGGCATCATCATGTACTCCTACGGCAATGATGTTATGTGAATCGTGAGCCACCGTTGAGGCGAATGCACCTGATTTGATACCGATGTTTCGGATGAATGCCACAGCAGGTTTGCTCTGTTTATATCGGTTTACAACAACTAGTTTCAGGATGTCGCTTCCGATGTCACTTGATAAAACACCACCCTTGGTATCATGAATGCTGCATTTGGTTACCAATTGTCCGTCTATGGCATCGATAACCCGGAACTTTCCTGCTTGGCCATACAACTCCAAATCCTTCGTTTGTATCTCGTATGGCATAAAATGGTTGATCGGTGTTTGATTTTTATCGGACAGTTTGGATTGTCCGTTTTCACTTAAACAAAAGCCATCCACGTAAGTGGCAACCACATCGAATTCCTTTAGATTTTCTACGATGATGAAATCAGCAGGATCTCCAATGCGCAAGCAGCCTGCGGGGATTTTATAGTGTGAAATGGGGTTGATGCTGGCACACCGCAGCACGTCGAACAAATCATACCCCAAGGCAACGGCCCTTGCAACGATTTTGTTGATGTGTCCTGTCATGAGTTCGTCAGGATGTTTATCGTCACTGCAGAACATCACCATGCTTGGGTGCGATTGGAGCAGCGGGTGCAACGCATCAAAATTCCTAGCGGCGGAACCTTCTCTGATGAGTATTTTCATCCCGTTATTCACTTTGTGTAAAGCCTCATCCAATGTGAAGCATTCATGGTCGGTTGAGATGCCTGCTTCAATATATTGGATTGCTTGCTCACCTTGCAATCCCGGAGCGTGTCCATCCACCGGCTTTCCAAATCGGTGTGCAATAGCGATTTTTTCCATTACCATTGGATCCTTGAAAAGAACCCCCGGGTAGTTCATCATTTCCGACAGGTAAAGGAATTCTTTTTGCGATAAAAGCCATTCGATATCGGTTGCGGTGATTTCAGCTCCGGCGGTTTCGAATGTGGTTGCTGGAACGCAAGAAGGCGCGCCAAAGCAAAAACGAAGTCCTGCGCCTTGGGCGTTCTCCATCATGAATCGGACTCCCTCCATGCCACAAACATTGGCGATTTCATGGGGGTCACTTATGGTTGCAATGGTGCCGTGCGTTAATGCCTTTTTGGCAAACTCAAACGGGGTAAGCATCGAGCTCTCGATGTGGATGTGTGCATCTATGAATCCGGGTAACAAATATGTTTCTCCCGGTGCTTCATCACCTAGTTTCAACAACTCGGTTATTTTACCATTTTCAAAGGTTAATTCGCCATGAAAAATCCTTCTTTCATGGATATCAACGATGTTTCCCTGCAGCTTTCCAGACCCCGACATATGCGCGTTTTTTGAAATTATTTGGAATTTATGCGAATTAAGGTTACATTTGAACATTATTAACAAAATTAAATTATTAAAAATGAAAACAGGAAAAGTAAAGTTCTTCAATGAACAGAAGGGTTTCGGCTTCATCGTTGAGGACGATTCAAAACAGGAAATCTTTGTACATCACTCCGGCTTGGTTGACAAGATCCGTGAGAACGACATGGTGTCTTACGAGGTTACTGAAGGTCGTAAGGGTCCAAATGCCGTTAATGTAAGAAGGACCCAGTAATCGCTTGAGCCTTCATCAGCTTTGCTGATCGAACATAATCCTTGAATCCCGGTCATCTGACCGGGATTTTTTATTTAATAAATGCCGCTTTGGTCACAGTAGTTTGAGCATTGCAAACCATTTGAATGATCAAAATACCATGAGAGCCGCTTAACAAAGCGGGACAATCAATTTGTGTAGCAGGAGAAAAAACTTCCGCATCTAATTTCTCAAATAGCTTTCTCCCCATGTCGTCGTAAACAGTGATGTCCATATCTGTGATATGCGTGTTTGAAATACAAATGAGTTGACCCGATGGACTGTCTAGGTAGATTTTTGGAGCAGTGCAGATGTTGGCTTCAGTCAATCCCACTGCAGTTGGATCTAACCTAACAAAAAGAAAGTCTTGATCTCCGTGGTTAGTGGCAGCCACACCGTTTGGCGAGTTGGAATCGCCTATCAAAACGAATGAGCTGTCGTAGGGAGCATAGAATATTTCCTTGGCATAATCCCCCAGAGAGCCACCAATGCAATAACTCCAATTACGATGTAGCAATGTGTCCAATGAAGCCATCCAAAAGGAAGCGGTAAAGCTTGGATTGACACCTGCCAAATCATAATTCACAGAACCGGAGTACCCAACGGCTATCCACTCTGTTTCACTTTTTTTGATGGTTCTGAAAAGTCGGTCTGCATTGGTGCCACCCAAGCATGTTTGGTTTAATAAATTACCTTGATTATCCACATGGATGATCCATCCATCCGTAGTTCCGCCTTTATACCCCGACACATCTCCATCATTTGATTCCGTGTATCCTGTAATTATCCAGGTAGAATCAGCGGCAGGAGTAATGTGGTAGGCCCAATCAGGACCTGAGCCTCCGTATACACGGCTCCACTCAAGATCACCAGCTGCATTCACCTTGCCTACCCAATAGTCATGGTCACCATGGTTACCTATACAGTTGAAGTCGGCCGACTGCGTGCTGCCGGCAAAAACAAATCCACCATTTGCGGTAGGCTCTATCCAACGTATTCGATCTGTTGCAGAACCGCCATAACTTTTGGACCACAAAACAATTCCAGCCGTATCGGTCTTGAATATCCAACCATCGTGACTTCCAAAATGGGTTGTATCAAGATCTCCGTTGGCGGAAGTTGAGTAAGCCCCCACCAAGTAGTTTCCATCGGTAGTCTCTCGTATGAAACGGGAACTTTCAAGTCCATTGCCGCCATAGGTTCTCAACCAGACAACATCACCGTCTACATTAAGCTTCATCACAAATACTTCTGCATTCAAGTGGCTTGCATTCACATCACCATCGTTTGACAATGTTGTACCGGTAATCAGGTAATTTCCATGGCTGTCTTCCATGCCAAACCTTCCTTTGTCGTACAGGTTGCCGCCATAAGTGCGTGCCCAAACCTTGTTGCCCAACGAATCACATTTCACCACAAATATGTTGGACGTATCATACACATTGGCTTGGTTGATGTCTCCATCCTGGGAGTCGCTCAAGCCAGTCAACAAATAGCCACCATCGCTGGTCTTGGTGGCTTGGAAGA
>JALRAP010000189.1 GCA_023262505.1 Bacteroidia bacterium | reverse complement strand
AATTTATGGTTTCGTTAGAAATGATCTAGCAAGAGATGTAATTGGGCATGAATTCATGCGATTTGTTCCATATCTATTCACTCTTTTTACTTTTATTTTAACAAACAACCTGTTTGGAATTATTCCATTTTTGCAATTTCCAACTATGTCTAGAGTTAGCTTTCCATATGTATTAGCATTATTTACATTTGTAATTTTTCACTATGTTGCCGTCAAGCATAAAGGTCTAATTGCATATCTAAAAGAGATTATGTTTATGCCGGGAGTTCCAAAACCGGTATATATTCTTTTAACCCCAATTGAGGTGGCAACCTACTTCTTAGTGAGGCCACTAACCCTCTCACTTCGTTTATTTGCAAACATGTTTGCTGGCCACCTACTTCTGCTCGTATTTATTTTAGGAGGAGAGCACCTACTTTCTGGTGCAATTGGCCTAAAGCTAGTGTCACCATTTGCCTTTGCCTTCGGTATTGCCCTAACCTTTTTTGAGTTTATGGTTCAGTGCCTACAGGCAT
>JALRAP010000188.1 GCA_023262505.1 Bacteroidia bacterium | reverse complement strand
GTATAAAAAAGTGGTGGTAGTAGGGGTTGATCTTATGTCGAGAATATTAGATTATTCAGACAGAACAACATGTGTAATTTTCGGAGATGGAGGAGGGGCAGTTTTGTTAGAGCCTACTTTAGAAAACGGCGGAGTAATGGATTTTATTTTAAAATCGGACGGTAATGGAGGGAATCACCTTAACCTAAAAGCAGGAGGATCTTTGAATCCAGCATCTCATCATACGGTAGATCAAAAGATGCATTATGTTTATCAAGAAGGTCAAGCCGTTTTCAAACATGCGGTTTACAATATGGCTGAGGTTTCTGCTCAAATAATGGAAAAAAATAATCTTAAGCCTGAAGATATTGCGTGGCTGGCTCCCCATCAGGCAAATAAGCGTATTGTAGATGCTACTGCAAATAGAATGGGCCTTAGTTCAGAAAAAGTAATGATGAATATTTTACCTATGCGAATTCAAAGGTGATTTCACTTAGCATAAAAGACCGAAGTGCTATATTGCCCGGTGGACACTTGAGTGATGGT
>JALRAP010000187.1 GCA_023262505.1 Bacteroidia bacterium | reverse complement strand
ACGGGACCGTCCAGGGCTCCTCCTTGAGACTCCTTGTAGAGTTCCTTTAAACGCTCCCGAGGTTCTAGGTGCCTTGTGGGGTTCCTACGAGCGCTCCAGAGCATGTATGCTCACAGTCTTAGGCTCATGCTTTTATCCTTACAGAAACAGTAAGTAAATAAATCATTGCTTTGCCCTGTTATCTCCCATTACAGGATCGCAACCTGGGGATATAAGATAAACGACACGCTTCCTCTGCGCCAAAAGGTATTCAAGAAGTTCTGCAGACAAGAGGGGAAGAGCAATTCAAGGAAGCAGACTCCAGGCAGCTGCTAGCCAGCAGTTTCAAGACTCAAGCGCAAGGAAGGAAGGATACTCCAAGCAGATCCAAGGACTCAAGCAGTTTCAAGACTCAGCAGACCGGACAAGGAAGAAGACCCAAGGCAGAATTCAAGGTTCACAGCGACCTCTCCAAGAAGGACAAATACAAGCGGTTCACAGCGACCAGGCCATTGAAGGTGGCCGAATACAACTAACCATTTTATTT
>JALRAP010000186.1 GCA_023262505.1 Bacteroidia bacterium | reverse complement strand
TATGCATGATATTGGAGCACACAGCATTTTCCTGGGCCAAGTTCGGGCTGATGAGCATGAGGGACGAAAAGTGACCTGCATCGACTATTCCTGTTATCGGGAAATGGCCGATGAGGTGTTTCATGCCATCCGCGAAGAGGCTTTCGCGAAGTTCGAGTTAACCTGTTTGCACATCTACCACAGCCTTGGTCGGGTAAATGCAGGTGAAATCTGCCTATTCGTTTTCACCTCATCCAAGCACCGCCGCCAAGCCATTGACGCATGCAACTTCTTAGTTGAAGAAATCAAAAAACGGGCACCCGTCTGGGGTAAGGAGATGTATGGCGAAAAGGAGTTTAAGTGGAAAGAGGCGAATTTGAGTTAGTGGCAAGCGCCGCCCTGAGCCTGCCGAAGGGTGACAAGTGACAAGCAAAAAATTAACAAGAGGCCATAGCGACAAGAGAAAAATAAACGAAAATCAAATCCGCGCAAATCCGCTTTATCAGTTAAATCAGTGTTCTCCTAAATAAAATCATAATCAATCATAATCAT
>JALRAP010000185.1 GCA_023262505.1 Bacteroidia bacterium | reverse complement strand
AACTGGCTTATGTCACAATCGCTGCAACCATCATAGGTTTTATTACCCTACTTGGTGCTTCCATAGGACTCATGAACATCATGCTGGTAAGTGTAACCGAGCGAACCCGCGAAATAGGCATTCGAAAATCATTGGGCGCATCTAAAGAGCAAATCCGCAGGCAGTTCCTGGTAGAGGCTGTGGTTATTTGTCAGTTAGGAGGTATTTTGGGAATTATTTTGGGAGTAGGCATGGGCAATTTGATGGGTGTCTTTTTTGCCGCAGGATTCATCATTCCGTGGAAATGGATGATATCCGGTGTGATACTTTGTTTTGTGGTTGGGGTGGTCTCCGGGCTTTACCCGGCGGTCAAGGCATCTCGTTTGGACCCGATCGAGGCCCTCAGGCATGAATAATAATAAATTGAAAATCAATTAAATAAGATTATTTTCATTCATTATTTAAGTGAACAACTAGGGGTTATCAAATAAGCACCCTACTTACTTGTTTGAATTCCAAAAAGTTTGTACATTTGCCCTCCCCAATTCCGGGGT
>JALRAP010000184.1 GCA_023262505.1 Bacteroidia bacterium | reverse complement strand
GAATATGGCAAAGGCGCGACAATGGTAGAGATCCGCTACAATATTCATTAATCTGATAATAATCAGTTTTTAATCTAATCCTAGTCTTTATTTCTGTTTCAAAGCTGAATTACTTTTGAAAGTAAATTCTTGACGCATGAAACTGGAACAGATCTACACCGGGTGTATCGCTCATGCAGCGTACTATCTCGAAAGCAATGGTGAGGCAGCTATTTTTGATCCCTTGAGAGAAGTTGAGCCTTATATCGATAGAGCTAAAAAAGACGACGCGAAGATCAAATATGTTTTTGAAACGCATTTCCATGCAGATTTTGTAAGTGGACATTTGGATCTTTCAAAGAAGACCGGAGCAGCCATAGTTTATGGTCCGACCGCATCACCCGGGTTTGAGGCTGTGGTTGGTGAAGATGGTCAACTGTTCAAAGTAGGTAATTGTAAAATAAAGCTAATCCATACTCCCGGACATACTCTGGAAAGTACAACATACCTTATTATTGATGAGGATGGAAAAGAGCATGGTATAATAACTGGAGACACTT
>JALRAP010000183.1 GCA_023262505.1 Bacteroidia bacterium | reverse complement strand
ATTTCGAGCATCATCATGGTGGCTTCCTTGTTTGTTGAAGGTGGTGCGGCCAGCGGCGGGTGGACGATTTATCCTCCTTTATCAGCCTTGCCTCAAGCTATGCCGGGTTCTGGAACGGGTATGACATTGTGGTTGATTTCAATGGTCTTCTTCATTGCATCGTCGTTGTTGGGTGGATTGAACTACATCGTAACCATCATCAACCTTCGCACAAAGGGCATGAAAATGACACGTCTTCCGCTTACCATGTGGGCCTTGTTCGTGACCGCTATTCTGGGTGTATTATCATTCCCCGTGTTGGTTTCTGCAGCTGTATTGCTCTTGATGGACCGCAGCTTCGGTACAGCGTTCTACCTCTCCGATATCTTTATTCAGGGTGAGGCATTAGACGTTACCGGAGGATCTCCGCTGTTGTTCCAGCACTTGTTCTGGTTCCTGGGTCACCCTGAGGTATACATCGTACTTCTTCCTGCTCTGGGTATTTCGTCTGAAATTATATCTACCAACTCTCGGAAACCTATCTTCGGCTACAAGGCGATG
>JALRAP010000182.1 GCA_023262505.1 Bacteroidia bacterium | reverse complement strand
GGAAATAGCCGTACACAACAGCTGCTTCTAACCAACCTTGAGATTGAACCTCGTTGAGCAAACGGCGCAACCTAGGTCGACCTTCATTTTCAACCATCGCTTCGTATTCTCCACGTGCGCCTTTAAGTCCCCATTGCCCTACAAATAGCGCACGTTCGTCTAGCATCCCTAAGTACTCAGCGAGTGGGATCCCTTTGACGATGCGCGAGCCAAAGAATGGAACACTTGGAATGTCAATATCGGCGGCAACATCGCTGCGCCGCGTATCAATTTCATTTGAATCAAAATTTCGATCCACCTTCTTCACGCGACGCTCACGTAGTTGTGGAAGGGCCGCTCCTTCTTCGCCTCTTTTAACCGCCATGACCGCATCCATGAGGCGCAAGCCTTCGAATGCATCACGTGCATAGCGAACTTCTCCTGGAAATAATTCAGCTAAATCTTGTTCCACATATGTTCTAGTCAGTGCCGCTCCACCCAAAAGAATTGGCCATCTTTGATCCAACCCGCGCGCTTTGATCTCTTCTAAATTCTCTTTCAT
>JALRAP010000181.1 GCA_023262505.1 Bacteroidia bacterium | reverse complement strand
GGTTCTAAAAAGCCATAATAAAAAGTTCTTTGTGAACCAACATCAACACCTTGAACATCTGTATCAGTTATTTTTATTGTAACATTATTGCCATCTAACTGAATTTGCAAAGGCTATGGACAAAGAGTATATTTGTTCAGACGCTATTGAAAGTTATAGAAATTACTATCGGCAAGAAAAAATACACCTACACTCTTGGAAAAATAGAAATAAACCCTTTTGGATATGAAAAAAATAAGCACGCTTGCGATAGCGTTTTTAATCGCACTAACCTCCTTCTCACAGCCATTTGAAAGAGTATATCAATTGCAAGTTGGCAAATACAATGAGTACTCAAAAACCTGGACTTGGGCAAAAGCTGAGTCGGTTAATTTACGATTTAACATAGATGGTAATTTTGTAAGCATTAACGATGAGTATGGAACAAAAATATTTACTTATGAAGATTTAGGGGAAACAGGTGGATATGATGATGATGGGGACAGATATAAAAAGCGTTCTTGGAAAGCATATGATGAGAAAAATAGAAAATGTCATTTTGT
>JALRAP010000180.1 GCA_023262505.1 Bacteroidia bacterium | reverse complement strand
AAAGTAAGAGACGAAATTTGGACCTTACTTGGTAAATTACCTATTGGAAAAAACTTTACCCGCGAAATGGCTTCTAAAATGGAGGCAAGTGTTAAAGGGGTTGTTTCCAAAAGCAGCAACATTTTTGAAGCTCTACAACTTAGATATTTTGGTCCTATTGATGGACATAATATTTCAAATTTGGTGGATACACTCAAGGACCTTAAAGAAATTCCTGGACCAAAATTATTACATATCATCACAGTGAAAGGAAAAGGATATGCCTTAGCAGAAAAAGATCAAACCAAATGGCATGCGCCTGGCTTGTTTGATAAATTAACTGGTGAGATTATTAAGAAAAAAATTGAAACGCCTCAACCTCCAAAGTACCAAGATGTATTTGGACACAGTATTGTTGAGTTAGCAAAAGTGAATCCACAAATAATGGGTGTAACTCCAGCAATGCCCACTGGATCTTCTTTAAAGTTCATGATGGACGAAATGCCGCACCGTGCTTTTGATGTTGGTATTTGTGAACAACATGCTGTTACATTAAGTGCAGGGCTTGCA
>JALRAP010000017.1 GCA_023262505.1 Bacteroidia bacterium | reverse complement strand
ATGTGTGCCGAGATAATGGCCGACGCCTCGCCGTATTTCAAATCCAGAACATGGCCGACGCGGTGCACCTCGGCAATGAGGGCTTGCTCGGTGAGGGGAATTTCAAAGCGGAACCCGTGCAATTGGCTCAATAAAAACTTACCCGTAACGACCACCTCTGTTAACATACCAGATACATCTGTCAATTACTGTGAAGTTTTGCCCGGCAACACGGCCGTATGCGCAAACTTGAATTTGAATGACACTTTGAAAGTTGAGAGCCCAACAAGCACCATCAACATCAATGGTGTTTTCACCCTGCAACCCAGCGGTTTCCTTGATATGTCCACCACCACTACTCAAGGGGGTAGCATGGTCCTCACTGGAAATTGGATAAATCAGCGCGATGAGACTTTTTTTGACGAACGCGGAAGCAAAGTCTTATTAAATGGAAGCTCTACTCAAACCATCCAGGTAACAGGTACTAATGGCGATAAAGAGGTTTTTTCTTCGCTTGAAATTAATAAGGCCTCAACTAGAACCGTACCTTATGACAACATCGAGATTGATCCCAATAACGAGCGTGGCAACATACCTGTACTCATTCTAACTAATGGCATCATCGATTTCAGATCCATTAAGAAAGAACTTTTCGTTGGAAACTCCTTCAGTGGCTCAGTCGCAAGAGTTGGCGGAGCTGTATGCTTGGAGGACTCCATCTATCGGACCAAATTCACTAGGGCCGTAAATCCTGCACAAGGAAGCTATGTTTTCCCAATTTGCGCATACTCGGCTACAACCCTTTCCTCCAATCAGTACATTCCTTTCACTATCTCTAACCTGATAGGAAACCCTGGAAATGTCACAATAAACTCTTACGCCACTGGCACCACCAACCTGCCTTGGCCGTTAACACCTGTTAGTGTTGCAAACCTCAACAGTACTATGGGCTTGCTTCCTGACAATAGGGATGCCACCGTTAACAGATTCTGGCATGTTTCATCCAGCACACCGCTTGTGGGCGATATGCGTTTTTCTTATAATTCAGCGTTGGATCAACCCATTGCTCCGTACAATGTACCCGCACAATTGAAGGCTCAGCGTTATGACGATGTGAATGAAAAATGGGAGGCCTATTTAGCTGGACAGACCGCTGGGAATTTTTATGTGAATGTGCCGTCTACGGATATCGGAAGCACATGGACCCTTTCCAATACCGTATCTCCACTTCCGGTTGAACTTCTTTCATTTGATGCAATTCCCAGGCAAGATGGAACGGTCTCCCTTCTTTGGAGCACTGCTACTGAAACCAACTCCTGGAAGTTCAACGTCGAAAGAAGTGATGGCTTTTCACCTTTCGAAAAAATCCTGGAAGTTGATGCCGCCGGCAACTCAAATTCAAACCTTGAATATTCAGCAATAGATATAAAACCCCTCAAAGGGACCTCCTATTATCGCTTACGCGAAACCGACCAGGATGGAACAGAACAACTATCCTCCACTGTCAGGGTTTCATTGAACGTTGATTCAAAGCCAGGCTTCGCTATTTTCCCAAATCCGGCAAAACATGAGTTCTTTATCACTGCAAAAGACAAACCTTCGGGATATCAGTTTGTAGATGCCATGGGAAGGACTCTGTTTCAAATTCCAAATGAAAACAACTTAGTCAGTCGAGTTGATTGCAAAAATCTTCCAACAGGCCTTTATTTTATTGTAGACGACTCCGGATTGGCTCAAAAACTGGTCATTCAATAAAATTAAAAGGTCCGCTTGAGCGGACCTTTTGGCATTAGTTTCGATTTTCAAAACCCCATTATTTCTTTGGTTCCAACAGCTTGAAAAATTGATCAAGCTGAGGTAGTATTACGATTCTAGTGCGGCGATTTTTTGCTCTGCCATCATCTGAGTCGTTGCCAGCAACTGGAACATATTCGCTTCGACCGGCAGCTATCATACGGGAGGGATCAACACCAAAGGATTTTTGCAATTCGCGCACAATTGAACTCGAACGCAACACACTCAAATCCCAATTATCTCGAACCTTGTCGGTAGATATCGGTTTGTTATCAGTATGGCCTTCTACCATGAATTGCACATCGGGCTGCGCTTTGATAACGGCCGCAACCTTTCCCAGCACTTCAGAAGCACGAGCCGTAATCTCATAGCTTCCGGATTTAAACAACATCTTATCGGAAATGGAAATGAATACGGCGCTTCCTTCAACATTGATATTCACATCATCGTCATTCACATCCTTCAAAACGCCTTTCAAATTCAGAGCCAGATTCATGTTCAATGAATCCTTACGGGACATAGCCGTTTGGAGGTCTTTAATGTAAGCGTCTTTGGATGAAATGTTTTCGAGTGACTTTCGAATGCTCTCTGATTGTGCTGCAGAAACCACAGACATGTCCTTCAATTGCTCCAGCATGGAGGTGCTGTTTGAACGTAAAGAATTCATCTCGTTCTCCATACTGTTGATACGACCCGCTTGCTTTTCCTTTTCAGAAAGACATGCGCTCAACTGATAACTAAGTTTGTCATTCTCCAATTTCAACTCTTCGTTACGGGAAACTTGGCTCTTGTATTTTTTGGAAGAGACACAGCTGACAGAGAAAAACATCAATAATGAAAGTGATGTAACAAGCAAGGTTTGTTTTTGCATAGATTTTTGATTTTTTTTGAAATAACGATTTTAGGTCTGCGAAGTTAAACATTGAATAAACGATTTTGGAGGCAGAAGACAATAGGTTACATTTGCGACATGCTATTGCTAGAACCTGGAAAATTTCCCGATTATGAGCTGTTGGACTGCGGCGACTTTGAAAAACTAGAGCGTTTTGGGAAATACGTTACCATCCGCCCTGAGCCACAAGCCGTTTGGCCCAAAGCGGCTTCCTCCAAAGAATGGAACAAAACAGCTCATGTACGTTTTATTCCAAAGTCCGGCTCCACTGGGGTATGGCAAAAATTGCAGGATATGCCCGACCGTTGGCATATGGGTTTTGAAATCGAAAAAGGACATGCTTTAAAGTTCCGTTTAGCGTTAACCTCATTCAAACATGTTGGATTATTTCCCGAGCAGGCCGTTAATTGGGATTATATCTTCAAGCAAACGAAAAGACTGAAATCAGCTTCTCCGAAGGTTCTGAACCTATTCGCCTACACTGGCGCATCCTCCCTGGCAGCCAAATCAGCAGGGGCTGATGTAACCCATCTTGATTCCGTCAGACAAGTTGTGACTTGGGCGCGTGAAAACATGGAGCTCAGCGAACTCGACAATATCCGCTGGGTAATTGAAGACGCCATGACTTTTGTTCGCAGGGAACACAAACGTGGAAAAAGATATAACGGCATCATTCTCGATCCTCCCGCTTACGGACATGGTGCCAACGGCGAGAAATGGAAATTGGAAGACATGATTGCCGAGCTAACGAATCTTGTTACGGAACTATTGGAGCCCGATGACCGGTTTTTATTGATGAATACATACTCGCTTGGATTCTCCTCCATCATCATCGAAAACCTCTTGAATTCCACATGCCTGAAAGGCAGCTTCGAGACCGGTGAGATATTCTTGCATGCCACCTCAGGCTCCAAATTGCCGCTTGGCGTTTTCGGAAGAACTAAATAGCCATTAAAAACAATTATCAAGGCTTGGTGTTTTATAATAATGCAAAGCACCATGCAAAGCCTGTTCGCAATTGCCATTTGCTCTCTTCTGGGTGTGGTATCGTGCGGATCTGAAAGTCAAAAACCAAACGACAGTCGAAAAATGTCCGACCAAAATCAAACAAACACCAACCCTTATTACTCGCGAACAGACACAAGTCACCTGAACATCACAGATGCTGAATGGAAAAAGGTGCTTGCGCCCGAGGTATATTACATATCCCGTGAAAAAGGAACTGAAAGGGCATTCACCGGCAAATACTGGGACTACGAAGGATTGGGGACCTACTATTGTGCCGCCTGCGGCAATGCACTTTTCAAATCAGACACCAAATTCAGCAGCTCTTGTGGTTGGCCTAGTTTCTTTGAATCGATTCGCCCTAACGCTGTAAAATACCTTCCCGATAACTCTTACGGCATGCGAAGGATTGAAGTCACTTGTGGGAGATGTGATGGTCACCTCGGCCATATTTTCGATGATGGTCCTGCCCCAACCTACAAACGGTTTTGCATGAATTCGATAGTTTTGGATTTCGAACCGGAAAAGAAATAATCGTTGGTAAGATCAGATTTAATAATTTTCGGCGGTGAACACCCCGAAACTCTATAGCACACCCTTCAATATCGCTGTTATCGCAGCTGGTTTAGGATTTTTTGTCGACGCCTTCGATCTTTTCCTATTCAGCATCTACAGGATTCCAAGCCTCACGGAATTAGGTTTGAAAGGAGATGCACTGATGAAAGATGGCGAATGGCTTCTTTCCATCCAAATGGCCGGTATGATGGTGGGTGGGATTTTAACCGGAATCATTGGAGACAAAAAAGGACGTGTTGCCGTGTTGTTTGGCTCAATTTTGTTGTATTCTACTGCCAACATTGCCAATGCATTCGTTGAAGACACTACCTCTTACGCCATCATTCGGTTTTTGGCTGGCGTTGGCCTGGCTGGCGAATTAGGGGCCGGTATCACACTTGTAAGTGAAACCATGACTGTTGAAAAGAGAGGACTTGGTACAATCCTGGTGGCTACCATGGGAGCCCTTGGCGCTGTTAGCGCGGGACTTGTTGGGGATTTCATTTATTGGAGACATGCGTTCTTGATAGCCGGCGTAGCCGGACTGCTTTTGCTGTTGCTGAGGGTAAAATCATTGGAGTCGCACATGTTTCAAAAGGCAGCTCAACAATCCAGCATTAAGCGTGGATCATTCTTGAAACTTCTTTCCACTCCTCGAAGGGCGGGTCGATATTTCGCATGTATACTGATGGGAGTTCCGATCTGGTACAGTGTAGGACTCCTCATCACATTGTCACCAGAATTAGCCAAAGCTGGAAACATCTCAATTTGGAAACTCACCACTGCGTTTACACTTTTTCAGTTGGGTATCACAACAGGAGACCTGAGCAGTGGAGTCATAAGCCAAATAGCAAAAACAAGAAAAAAAACGATTTTGGCCTTCATGGCAATTGCATTGGTGGGAACAGCCGCATTTTTCCATGGCTTTGCCACAGGTGAGACCAATTACATTACTTGCTTCATCATGGGACTTGGATGCGGATACCTATCCGTATTTGTTACAACCACTGCGGAACAGTTTGGCACCAATTACCGGGTTTTGGTAACCTCCACGGTAACAAACTTCATGCGAGGTTCCGTTACCATACTAATACCGCTTAGAGCAATGCTCGAAAACCACATGACATTGTGGTGGAGCCTAGTGGCAACTGGAATGATCGTTTGGATCTTGGCGATTGCCAGTACCCTGCTACTTCGGGAGACCTACGGTCGCGATCTTGATTTCTTGGAGTGATTACTACAGCCTTACCCAATCCATCGCTTCACTCTCATTCACGAAAAACCGTGTTTCGAATCCGGTTGGTTTGCCCACGATTCGTCTGATGGCGATGTTGTTTAAAAAGTCCAATGAGGAAACAATAGCATGTTTTTTCAGGGCAGAATTGACCAACCGTGGATACCAATACCTAGAGGCCCACTCCTCATCCTGAGGTAGAATGGTGGACATGAATTTCAAATCGCTTACACATCGTTCCACTTGGTTTTCACGCAAATAGGCCAATAGAAATCTAAGCCCTTCACGGAATTCATCCGCGGAAGCGTAGCCCTTCCATTTGAGGCGCAACAATCTTTCCTCAGCATCAAATGCCACGGTAAGGAAAAACTTGTCGAAAATTACACTCTCGGCGATCATAAGGACGCGAAACTATAATTATGACAAAATGTGTCAAGTAACTTTTGGTTAACACCCGCATTATATCAGCGAATCGCAATGCATTTTTGGTGAAAAGATTCTGCTTGGATACTATTATCAGCCAATAAAGTAATTTTGCATAATATGACCCACAAACAAGTTAGAACAAGATTCGCCCCAAGTCCAACAGGACCTTTGCATATGGGGGGCGTACGCACTGCATTGTACAACTACCTCTTCGCCAAGAAAAACGGTGGCGACTTTCTGCTTCGTATCGAGGATACAGACCAAACCCGTTATGTTGAAGGTGCCGAGCAATACATCATCAACGCTCTCAATTGGTGCGGTATTACCATCGATGAAGGGGTTTCAGTGGGCGGACCTTTTGCTCCTTACCGGCAATCAGAAAGAAAAGAGCTTGGCATTTACCGCGACTATGCTGAGCAATTAATTCGCAGCGGTAACGCGTATTACGCTTTCGACACGGCAGAAGAACTCGAGTCAATGCGTAAACGTTTGGCTGAGGAGGGCAACCCCGCCCCGACTTACAATTTTGCCGTCCGGCATTCAATGTCTAATTCCATCTCGCTAGGATCCGAAGAGACTAAATCGCGTTTGAATGCTGGAACGCCATACGTGGTGCGTTTAAAAGTCGAACCGGGTCAAACTATCTTACTCAACGATATGATCAGAGGCGAAGTTTCCTTCAATTCTGATATCGTAGATGACAAGGTTCTGCTTAAATCCGATGGCATGCCCACCTATCACCTAGCTCACATCGTAGACGATGTGCTCATGGAGATAACACACGCCATTCGAGGAGAGGAGTGGCTTCCGTCGGCCCCCGCCCATGCCATGATTTACAAATTCCTTGGTTGGGAAGACCGTATGCCCCGTTACGCACATTTACCATTGCTTCTAAAACCCGAAGGAAACGGAAAACTCAGCAAACGCGATGGCGACAGGTTGGGGTTTCCTGTTTTCCCATTGGAGTGGACCGACCCATCAACCGGCGAAGTCTCTTCAGGATACAGGGAAAAAGGCTATTATCCTGAGGCTTTTGTGAATATGCTTGCCTTACTGGGATGGAACCCCGGCACTGAGCAGGAGTTGTTTTCCATGGAAGAGCTTGTAAATGCTTTTACGATGGAACATGTCCATAAGTCAGGAGCGCGTTTCGATCCGGAAAAAACACGCTGGTTCAATGAGCAATACCTTCGTAAAAAACCAACCAACGAAATCGCAGAGCGGATTTCCAAATTGGTGGCATCCGCTTTCGAACTGGCAGACACCGACCACAGGCTTAATAGCTCCTACTTGGAAAAGGCTGTTGAACTGCTTCGCGACCGCGTACAATTCGAACAAGATATGCCTATCGTTGGATCTTATCTTTTTAAAGCACCTACCTCCTACGAAGAAGCTGTTGTTGCCAAAAAATGGAAACCCGCGTTGCTTCCTTTTTTCAATGATTTAAACAATCGCTTATCACATTGCTCACCCTTTCTGAGAGAGCCTATAGATGCCATTATCAAAGAATGTGCTTCAGCGAATGGTATCAAAACCGGGGAAATCATGCAGCTGTTGCGGGTACTGGTGAGCGGACAAGGTGGTGGAGTGGATCTTATAGGCATGTTGGAGCTTCTTGGTAACGAGGAGGTTTGCCGGAGATTACACAATGGCTTGAAAGCCATGCCACAATGAGGATTACCTGAGAGATTTATTCCTGATAAACACAACCAAATATGTGTTTATCCGTTATTATCTTCGTAAATCGTCTTTTACATCCCAATGGGCAACTACGAGTCACTGCTTTCCAAGCTTGATGCTTTCATCCGGAAGTATTACAAAAACCAACTTATCAGGGGGGCTGCGATCACTTTCACCGCTCTTACGGCGGGATGGCTGGTGTTTTCGGGAGTTGAATACTTTGGTCACTTCGATTCTATAGTCCGCACTTCATTGTTCTGGACTTTCATGGCGGCAGCTTCTTTTTCACTTTGGAGGCTGGTGCTGATACCGTTTACCAAGCTTTTTAAACTAGGAAAAACCATTTCCCACGAGCAAGCCGCACAAATCATTGGAAAGCATTTCCCTAACGTTAGCGACAAACTGCTGAACACCCTTCAGCTGAAGGCCCAAGTCAATGACAATTCGAAAACCAGTGCGCTTTTAATAGCCAGCATTGAACAAAAGACCGCTGAGCTACAACCTGTGCCATTCACCCAAGCTGTTGATTTTTCGCGTAACAAACGCTATTACCGATTTGCTCTTATTCCATTGTCCGCAACCATCATTATCTTGTTTTCCGCACCTAGCCTGTTGGTTGATGGCAGCAAACGATTGGTGAACCACAATACCTATTTCGAAACGCCCGCCCCTTTCCAGTTCATCATCAAAAATGACAGTCTCGAAACCGTAGAAGGTGAGGATTTCACCCTTGAAGTAGAGACAGATGGCAATGTGCTTCCTGGAGAAATGTTCATCGAAGCTGATGGAAAACGATTCCGCCTCGATGGAAATGGCAAAAGCGGATTCTCACATGTTTTTAAAAACCCGAAGAAGAACACTGAATTTCGATTGTTGGCTGATGGCTACTCCTCGAAAGGTTATGAACTTTCGGTTTTGCCCAACCCCACCATTCTCGATTTCAGTATTTCACTTGACTACCCAGCATACACCGGCAAGACCGATGAACGGCTCACCAATTCAGGCGACTTAACTTTGCCAGCCGGCACCCGAGTTAGTTGGGAGTTCCGCTCCAGGAACACCGACCGAATGCAAATCAGCTTTGCCGACACATCTTTTGAAATGAAATCCGATGGCTCCGTGTACAAGCACTCAAAGGTGTTCATGCGACCTGACCGATATGCGGTACTGCCATCCAACCACCTAATGGTAGCACAAGAACCTATGAGCTATTCGGTGAATGTAGTACCAGATTTGCATCCTACCATCCGAATTGAGGAACAACAAGACTCTACCAGTGCAACATTGGTTTATTTCAAAGGCGACATTCGCGATGACTATGGGTTCACAAAACTCGCTTTCCACTACAGGTTTTTGAAAACTGCAGACGATTCACCTCGTGACAAAAAAGAAGGACAACAACTTTTACAAATTAACCGCAATGCCCAACAAGACGTGTTCTTCCATGCTTGGGATATGCAACCGCTCTCCATTATGCCTGGAGAAGAGTTGGAATATTATTTTGAAATATGGGATAACGACGGTGTAAACGGACCAAAGTCAGCCCGTACGCAACCTTCGGTATACAAAGCTCCATCGGCTGAAGAGTTGGAAAAAGAGGCAGAACAGAACGCTGACAAACTAAAATCTGACTTGGAAAAGAGCATCAACCAAACCCGAGACCTGCAAAAAGACCTTAACAAGGCGGCTCGGGATATGGTCGAAAAGAAAAATCTCAACTACGACGACCGCAAAAAGATCGAAGACCTGTTAAAGCGCCAAAAGGAGCTTCAAAAACAAGTAGAAGACATCCGAAAGCAAAACGAGAAGAACAACAGCCGCGAAAACGAATTCAAAAAAGACAACGAGCAACTGCGTGAAAAGAAACAGCAGCTTGAGGAGCTTTTTGACAAGCTGATGAGCGACGAGATGAAGAAGCTCTTGCAGGAATTGGAAAAACTGATGTCGGAACTCGACAAAGACCAACTCAAGGAAAAGTTGGAGCAGATGAAACTCGACAGCAAGGACTTGGAAAAGCAATTGGATCGAACATTGGAGCTTTTCAAACAGCTTGAGGTCGAAAAGAAAATCCAGGAAAACATCGAAAAGCTTGAGCAACTCGAAAAAGAGCAGCGAAAACTGGCTGATAAAACAGAACAAAGCAAAGGAAATGATCCGCAATTGAAAGAGCAGCAGCAAGAGCTGAATAAGAAGTTCGACGAGCTGAAAAAAGAAAACAAGGAACTCCAAGAGAAAAACAAGGAATTGGAATTCCCCAATGAAATGAGTGACAATTCCCAGGAGATGGAAGACATCGACAAGGAAATGGAGCAAAGCGAGCAAGAACTAGGCGGAGACAAAAAAGACCAGAAAAACGCTTCGCAATCGCAGAAGAAAGCAGCCGATAAAATGGACAAGCTTGCTCAAAAAATGAAGCAACAGCAGCAACAGCAACAGCAAGAACAAGCGGAAGAAGACATGAAGTCACTGCGGATGCTTTTGGAAAACCTGATCCGTTTCTCGCTTGACCAGGAATCCTTGATGCAAGAACTCAAAGGCATTGATGTCAATAATCCGCGATATACCAAACTTGCTCAAAGGCAGCGTGAGCTCAAGGATGATGCAAAGGTTTTGGAGGATTCGCTTTTCGCTCTAAGCAAACGTGTGGCACAGATTCAGAACATTGTCAATACCGAGATTGCAGCCATCAATTATAACCTCGGCAAAACAATCCTAAACCTGCAAAATCGTTTTGTTCCTCAGGCTCGCGCCGACCAGCAATATGTTATGACCTCCGTGAATAACATTGCTCTGATTCTGACCGAGGCATTCAATCAGATGCAACAACAGATGCAATCTCAACAACAGATGCAAGGCAGTTGCAAAAAACCCGGAAAAGGCAAACCCTCGCCATCTGCACAGAAACTGCGCCAAATGCAGCAGCAACTCAATGAGCAAATGAAAGCCCTGCAAAAAAAGATGGAGGGCAAGAAAGAGGGGCAAAAAGGAAAACCGGGGGAACAAGGTGCCATGAGTGAAGAGCTAGCACGCATGGCCGCACAACAAGAGGCCATTCGCAACGAACTACAGCAATTAAGTAACCAGGAAAACAAGGACGGCAATGGCACTTTGGGCGACCTAGACAAGCTAGCCAAGGAAATGGAGCAAACAGAAAAGGATCTTGTAAACCGTCGGATCAATCAGGAAACCATCAAACGCCAAGAAGATATTTTAACCAGGCTTTTGGAGAGCGAAAAAGCAGAAAGGGAGCGCGAACAAGACGAAAAAAGACGCTCCACCGAGGGCCGCGATATGCCTAACCGAAATACAAGCCAGTTTGAAGAATACAAACGTTTGAAAATGAAGGAGATTGAACTATTGAAAACCATTCCTCCAGATTTGAGTCCGTTTTATAAAAACCTGGTAAATTACTATTTTCAAACCCTAGAAAATCAACCCTAAAAAGGTATGTCAACCCCAACCAAGTATTCCAACACCTTGGAGATTGTTTCCGAGCCCCACAGCATCAATATCATCGAGAAGGTAATCGACGATATGAAAAGCGAATTCGAGATCCATGAGGATTCCTATGGTAATATACTGGTGGCCGTCACAGAGGCTGTCAACAATGCGATCATGCATGGCAACAAGTGCGATTCCAGCAAGAAAGTGAAAGTACATTATGAAGTTGACGGGGATCGTATCATGTTTTCGATTGCAGATGAAGGCCTTGGTTTCGATTACTACAATCTGCCTGACCCAACAGCTCCAGAAAACATTGAAAAACCTTCTGGCCGCGGTGTATTCTTGATGAAACATCTTGCCGACCAAGTGATTTTCTCTGAAAACGGAAAAGTGGTTGAGATGTATTTCAAGACACATAACGATACCATAGCCTAAATCTAAAAAAATACTAACCAACCACAGTTCATGAAGAAATTCGCCATCCTTGCCTGCTCTTCTATTTTATTCGTAGCCTGCTCATCCGAGGGTGACAAAAATCCTCCCGCTACCGATTCGATTCCTGCAATCAACGAGCAAGCCACAGACCAAGTCACTGTTTCCCTCCCCGATTCAGCCGCAAATAACACCGCAAGCGTTGGCTCCGGTGAAGTGAAATTGAATCCTCCACACGGTGAGCCTGGTCATCGTTGCGAAATCGAAGTTGGCAAACCCCTTCCGGCGGATGGCGGAACAGCCAACATGCCTGGTACAGCCACCATTTCTGCTGCCAATCCTTCGCCAGCTATCACTCCAGCATCGAACTCGCCCGTCACAATTTCCACTAATCCTACACCGGCCCCAGCTCCTGCGGCTAAAACAGCCACGGCTCCAGGAATGAACCCTCCTCACGGTGAGCCTGGTCACGATTGTGCCATTCCCGTAGGTGCTCCTCTCAAAAAGTAATTGTTTTTTCGATCAATACAGGCTTGAGCGCTGTTCCTTTACTCGCTCATCCGCAATGTACTCATCGTAAGTCATACGCTTATCGATTACCCCTTTCGGACCGATTTCAATGATTCGATTGGCAACCGTTTGTGTTAAACGGTGGTCATGGGAAGTAAACAAAGTCACATGACGCCACGAAATCAAGGCGTCGTTGAATGCAGTGATTGACTCCAAATCTAGGTGATTGGTTGGCTCATCCAAGATTAGACAATTTGCATTGGTGAGCATCATCCGCGAAACCATGCATCTCACCTTCTCCCCTCCTGAGAGAACAGAAGACTTTTTGAAGGTTTCCTCTCCTGAGAAAAGCATTTTACCTAGGAAGCCTCGTACATAGGTTTCATTTTTGTCGGCGGAAAACTGGCGCAACCAATCAATAAGATTATCCTCGCTTTTGAAAAAAGCGCTATTGTCGTTTGGCAAATAAGAATACGTGATGGTACTGCCCCACTTGAATTCCCCTGATGTTGGCGACACTGCTCCAGTCAAAACCTCGAACAGAGCTGTTACCGCCATTTGGTTCCTGGAAAGGAATGCGACTTTATCACCCTTCACTAGATTGAATTCAACATTGGAGAACAACGGGATTCCATCAACACCATCAAATCGTAATCCTTCGGCTGCCAATATCTGATCACCACAATCACGTTCTGCAGTGAATATGATGCCGGGATATTTGCGATTCGAAGGCTGTATCTCATCAACGACCAGTTTTTCCAAAAGCTTTTTCCTGCTGGTTGCTTGTCGTGATTTGGAGGCATTGGCGCTGAACCTTTCGATGAATTCCTGTAGTTCTTTACGCTTGTCTTCGATCTTCTTGTTCTGCTCTGACCGCTGACGTAATGCCAATTGACTCGATTCATACCAAAACGAGTAATTACCCGTGTAGATGTTGATTTTTCCGAAGTCGATATCTGCAACGTGTGTGCAAACAGCATCTAAAAAATGTCGATCGTGCGAAACCACTATCACGGTGTTTTGGAAATCTGCCAGATAATCTTCCAGCCAGGTTACCGTTTCAACATCCAGATCGTTCGTAGGCTCATCCAATAGAAGAATATCCGGATTTCCAAATAGCGCCTGAGCAAGCAGCACTTTCACTTTTTCCTTTCCATTCAATTCCTTCATCAGCAAATGATGCTTGTCTTCCGCCACTTGCAAGCCGCTCAGAAGTTCCGCAGCATTGCTTTCGGCGTTCCAACCATCCATCTCGGCGAATTTGGATTCCAATTCCGCGGCACGGTCGCCATCGGCATCTGAGAAATCAGACTTGGCGTATATGGCGTCCTTTTCACACATAACCTCCCATAAACGCTTGTTACCCATCAAAACGGTTTGCATGACGGGAAATTCATCGAAAGCAAAGTGGTCCTGACTGAGCACACTCATGCGCTCTCCTGGAGTCATAGAAACCTGCCCGGTGGTAGGATCAATGGTACCTGCCAATATTTTCAAAAATGTGGATTTGCCAGCGCCATTGGCACCGATGATGCCATAGCAATTACCTGGAGCAAAGCGGATGTTCACATCTTCGAACAAAACCCTTTTGCCATAACGCAGGGAGAGATTGGAAACAGATAACATGATTTTCTAATTCAGGGGTGCAAAGGTCGTGAAAAGCCCCCTTGCATAAAAGAAAAGGGAGCCACAAATTCGCAGCTCCCCGTAATTATTTTTGTTTTACCAGAGGATCAGCGCTTCACGATACGTTTCACAAACACCTGACCGCTTTCAGTTGTGAATTTTACCAGATAGCTGCCTGGTGTCAGGCTTGACAGATCCAATGACTCCACAGATGAATTTGCGGCATAAACCAACTTGCCAGGCATATCCAAGATTTCGGTCTTGGAAATAATCTTTCCGGTGCGATTGCTGATGAATAGGGAGTTTGAGGTTGGATTCGGATATACTACCAACAATTTTTCCAAATCAAGTATAGCGGTTTCGGACAGCGAAGTGGTCTGCGGACCATAGGTTAGGTTCAACACAGGTGCCAATTCAGGATCAGCAGAACCGGTGAAAGTCACCATGCCGCTTGCTCCAGGAGCAGACAACATGAACTGTGTATTTGTTGTGTGGGTAATGAATGGAAGCAGTGTGGTCGGTACTTCGAGTCGAATCCATCCGCCATCGGCATTGGATGTGCCGAATTGACAAGGATTCCCGCTGGCATTTCCAGGTGCTTGGAAATCTGTAGGCTCCACATTTGCGGAGGCGCCGAAACTGCCGCTTGCCACTTTGAGTACCATACTGGAGCCGATCGGGTTGGTGCCTGTAAGTGATTCGCGACGGAGGAAAATAGTGGCTGCAGAAACACCTGTATCGGGCATCGATGTTGTGTTGAATGTGATAACCGATGCGTAGTCGTCGCCACTACTGTTACCCACCATCAAAGATGTAGAGACCAAACCCTGGGCTGAAACCGAACCATCCGATGAACCTCCGGTAGCTATCAAAAATTGATCATCCATTAAAGCCTTTTGATAGAACTTGCGGGTATGATACCCAACAAACTGATCGAATGAAGCAGGTGAAAGGTGGAAACAATCTTTGAAAATAACATAGTTGCGCATGGCATTCTTGGGCGAAGGGTAATCAGGATATCCAAGAGGAAGAGGAGCTGTGAACGCAGGATAGGATGCATTGGGAGGAACGGTTAGCGGAGTTGCTTGACCGAACGCGTATTGGATTAATCCGGTAGCATTGACAAAATCAATTTGAGGGTCGTTGTCAGCGATAGATGACATTTGAGCGCTATAGTAATTGAGAATACCGTTGATTTGAATAAAGTTCGGTTGTCCCATTCCGTTCCATGTCGCATAGAATGGGTGTGAACTTTGGAAGGGCGCTTGGTCGCCGATGATTTCACCGAAGTTGGGATAGGCATAACCGCTCCATAGGATGCGAATTCCTGGCCTTACACTTTTGATGAAGTCCATGATAAAAACCAACCTAGCACTTACTGAATCCAGCAGAGAGTCCGTTTTGGCCTGCGACCAGTTTTTATTCCATTGTCCCAAAACATCGTTCCCACCCAAACTGATGTGAACGAAATCAATGGTAGGACGTGCGAGCAGCTGGGTTTGAATTTCATTCAACCTGGCAGGTTGGATGAAATCAACTGTCTCGGTTCCGTTTTCCGACAACACCGAATTAGTATAGAACTTATAGTTGGAATGCCCCCACTTGGTAAAGGCGTTATTGATGGAGTTATCAGTTCCCATCATTGCGGCCCAGCTATCGCCCATTAACAACACCCTTTCTGCAGGGGTTTCGGCACATTGTGACCAAGCAAGATTGGAAGAAATTGAAGAGATAAATAATAATAAGAGTATTGATTTTTTCATTTTTCAAGCTTTTTGCCAAATTTATAAAAATTGTTGATCATTACCGAAAGCCGTGATTGTTGACATCAATCATATAAAGTTGTTGCTAATACTTACATCTTTGGCGGAGAAAAGCTTTCTGCAAGCATGAATAGGTCCAAGCTGCTTTCATTTTTGATATCGTTAATGATTGTGTCATCTGCGATGGGACAGAAATCAACCATAGCTCAAGCGCCTTATGATACGGCCAAAGTTTATCGCGTGGAGCTTACCGAAGGCATAGAAATGGTAGGGCATTATGTTAGCCACGACTCCGCAACTTTTGTTTTAAGGACCAAACAAATATCACGAGTTGAAATTCCGTTCAAAGGCATTTTAGTTTTGGAGGAGGTTCCGTCCTCGAACTTTCGAAACGGAGTTTACTGGTTTAGGAACCCACATGCCACTAGGTATTTTTTCGCTCCATCGGCTTTCAACCTTAAAAAAGGAGAGGGTTACTATCAGAATTCTTATTTGTTCCTTAACTCATTCAACGTCGGTTTGACCGACAACATTTCAATAGGTGGCGGCATTGAAATGCTTAGCTTTTTCGGTTCACTGGCCTCTGATGGTGAGTTCGGTCCGATATTTTTCATAACCCCGAAGCTGAGCTTCAAGGCTACTGATCGATTTCGATACGGATTGGGGATTTATTACATCAACATACCAAGCCTGTTCTCCGAGAATGAAAGAACAGGCGCTGGCATAACCTATGCAATGGGAACTTTCGGGGATGAAAACAAAAACCTGACCATTGGGGGAGGGTTAGCGTTTGCACGTCAAGAATTTTCAAAGGACCCGATTTTCACTGTTTGTGGCTTGTCAAGGATTTCAAAACGCACTGCGCTGGTGAGTGAAAACTGGCTTCTTTTAAACAATAATAATGTGGAAGCTGTTTACAGCTATGGATTAAGATTCTTTGGAGAAAAGATGGCTGTGGACCTTGGTTTCATAAACAATCCTGATATCGCTAGAGCACTATTGGTTGGTATCCCTTATGTAGACTTTACAGTTAAATTTTAACCGTTTGCCACAAGCCTTTAATTTTAATATGGTGATTTTCAATGATATTTTATGATTAAACCGATATTCGCCAAAATATTATTGCATAATTCCATCCCCTTAATTATCAATTGTATAAATTCGTAGTCCCTAAAAACATTTAAAATGAAAAAGTCTTTACTCATCCTAAGCCTTTCGGCTTTCGTTTTAGCCTCCCTAGATGGGGTTGCTCAAAACAACAGTAATGTCACATTGATGCCAAATGTTGCAAACGTGTGTAAGTCAACAACTCTATACATCAGCATTCCGGGAAATTCTTTCAATCCCACCTCTTATTTATGGAGTACTGGAGCAACTACACCAACTATCAACATTACTTCATCAGGAACATACACCGTAACTGTTGTTGGATTTACAGGCGGCTCCAATAAATCCAGAACTGTAGTCCTTTCCAATGCGTATAATGTAAAGCCACAGCCTGTGATTACCCCTCTCACGAACATTTGGGTTTGTAAGGACGAAACCGTACAGTTGCAAGCTGAAAACGGTTACGATTCTTATCAGTGGGTGGACGGCACCGGAGGAACCTTGTTTTCAAAAACTTTCAATTTGTCTGGCGGAACACCTCAGTTGGATACATTGACTGTGAGCTATACTTCAACCATTACAGGTGTTTGTTCTGTAACATCTGAGTCAGTTGTGATCCGTGGCGTTCGCAAACCCAAAGGTGTAGGCCAATTCTATTGTGGAAGAACCAACCTCAACTTAAACGATTCGGTTCCTGCAGGTTTGGTTTTAGAGTACCTCTACCCTGTTCGTTACGATATGGAGTTCACTGATTTGAGTGACCCAGCAAACGTAATCTACTATGTAACACAACCTGGTCAACTTAAAGCACCTCTTAACATTCTGGAAGCAGGAAAATCCTATTCTGTTAGAACACGTCCTTTAATCAATACATGGACTTTCTGCTACGGTGATCCTTGTACTATCGGCATAGCCTCTGGAAATCGCCTCATGGGTGAGAATAACAACTCCATTAAAACATATCGTGTGATGGATGTTTCTGGACGTCTATTGGTTGAACAAAAAGCTGAGTCCTTCGACCGCAACTGGGTTCGCAATTTCCCAGCTCAAGTATTCATCATTTCCGAGACCAATGATTTAGGGGAAGTAAATGTATCTCGCGAGTTCATCAAACTTTGATTCGATTAGATTCCAATAACAGAAAGGCGGCCTTTGGCCGCCTTTTTATTTTTAATGCGATTTATAATTAAATGATCGGGGCTGATCATCGATAACTTTTTCGACACCTCACAATTCAATAATCTGCCTTGGATTTAAAACTGTGACCCTCATTAAATAAAAAACCCGGAAGTGATTTCCGGGGTGAGTTTTGTGGGAGCAACAGGGTTCGAACCTGTGACCCTCTGCTTGTAAGGCAGATGCTCTGAACCAGCTGAGCTATGCTCCCAATTGGATTGCAAATTTAGGCAAAAAAGCAACCTTTGCAAATCCAATCCGTTCATTTTTAATTCTGTATTTCAATCAGTTGCAAAATAAACTTGAAGACACTACTATTACCGTTGCTAATTCAGAGGTATAACTATCTATGAGCCAAACTTCAGACAATTGCAGGTTATAATTCTTTGAACCTTGAAAAATCATTAAACTTTGTGTCAAGGTCAAAGTCCAATTCCCACTACCTTCAATTATTAATCACTACCGTCCGTATTGAATTTCCGCAACCTTACACTAGTTACTTTTTTGATATTCTCCTTATCCGGTGATGGATCTGCATCAGACATCACAATACGTGTAATACCCGTAATTTCTTCGAACACCTCAGGAAAAACTCAATCGTTCGAGGTAAAAACACTTAGGTTTTATCTTTCTGAAATCACCTATTTGAAGGGTGATTATACCGTTTGGACAGAACCCGAAGGATATCGGCTAATGGACTTGGCTGATTCTTCATCATTCAATATCGCTTCATATGTTCCCGATGGATTGTTTTTTGATGCTATACGATTCAGGCTTGGCGTTGATAGTGTCAGTAACTCTACAGGTGCACACACAGGAGCTCTGGACCCAGGCAACGGCATGTATTGGGCATGGCATACGGGCTATGTTAATCTGAAGATCGAAGGAACTTGCGATGCGTGCCCTCCACCAAAAAAAGATTTTGAATTTCACATCGGTGGATTTCAGAACCCATTTAACGCTGAACGAGACATTAGTTTGAAAACCACAAACAATAATATTGAGCTGTTTTTTGATATTGACAACTTGCTCAAAGAAGCCTTTTCTTCAAACCGATTTAAAATCATGTCGCCTGGGGCTCCTGCCATGCGAATGGCAGATGCCGCGGCAAAATCCTTTTACATCAAACCATGAAAAGGATACTTTTTTTCATTGCTTTATTACTCTTTGGATTCAATATAAGCGATGAGATAAAATTGCCCATACCTAAAGGTTGGCCAGAAACCGTAACTAATTACACGCTCAATAATCATCAAATACAATTGGGCAGAATGCTTTTCTATGATCCTGTCTTATCTGCCGATGGAATGGTTTCATGTGCTTCTTGCCACTCACCATACAATGCCTTTGCCCACACCGACCATGCGTTGAGCCATGGCATAAGAGATCAAGTTGGCAAAAGAAATGCACCGGCACTGATGAATCTGGCATGGCGAAGAGATTTCATGTGGGACGGATCGATAAAATCATTGAGCGAGCAAATATCATTTCCAATCAACCATCCGCTTGAGATGGGCTCTTCTTTGGATTCCATTCCACAAAAACTGATTAAAGTTGGAGGTTATGCGCCTTATTTTGAAAAAGCGTTTGGCGACTCCGAAATTTCAACTTCCAGAGTCACATCTTCCATTTCGCAATTTATCTTGTCCCTGATGAGCTCAAGCTCCAAATACGACAAAGCAATCAACGGAGAAATGGCATTCACAGCACAGGAATCAAAAGGATATTCGCTTTTCAAGAAGAATTGCTCGGGTTGCCATGCGGAACCACTATTGACAACAAATGGATTTGGAAACAATAATTTGCCAATTACTTCGGATTTGAATGACAAAGGGCGATATGAAATTACCAAGGACTCTAGCGACTACCTGAATTTTCGAATCCCGACCTTGCGAAACATCGAGCATACATACCCTTACATGCACGACGGTCGATTAAAATCACTTTGGCAGGTTTTGGATCATTATCTAAATGCAGGACAATTAAAACTTCCTGACGGCCGGATCCAAAATGCGATTGTTTTGAACGAGGATGAAAAAGTTGACTTGATGGCGTTCCTACTCACACTTACAGATAAGGATTTCCTTTTCAATCCCAGATTCGGATATCCTTCCAAGTTATTTCAAGAAAAAAATAATCAAACACTAAATCCAATAAAATGAAAAAGTCGCTTACCTTAATCTTACTTAGTTTACCTACAGCTTTGTGCGCACAGGGCCCTGAAGTAACTTCCTGGTTATTCAACACAACAGGAATCAAAGCCAGTCACTACGTGCAAGGCAACTCAAACGCCGTACAAGACAACGATTCAGCTAATGTACAGTCCGCACTTTACTCTAGCAATTGGGTTTATGTGCGAACCAAAGGTTTGCCCTCTTACACCACAGGTCCATTCCTAGACGGCAACCCTTCTCTGGCAACCAATCAAAATGCCATTTTCAAAATTTCAAGAAACCCCGTGCAGAATACTGGTACGCCTACTGCAACAACAGGTGGAAACATCGGTATATTCGTAAACGGAGTAGCATTATTTGACTATCGAGATGGCGTGGCTTGGAACACATCCACCAATTCGCTATGTGGGGGTCCCGGAAATCCACCTTGCCCTGGTGGACCAACCGCAACTATGAGTTGGAATCGCGATGCGATTCCTGCAGAGCGTATCGGCTTTGATTGTTCAAAAGGGCATCCCGCCATGGGCAACTACCATCACCATCAAAACCCAAGTGCATTTAAGTTGGATTTGAACGTCATATCTACCATATGCAATTTGTACGATGCTGACGGCTTATACAGCATCGACAGCACGCAGCATTCACCCTTGATCGGGTATGCCTATGATGGCTTTCCCATTTATGGTGCATATGGTTACTATGATGTGAATGGCACTGGCGGTATTGTGCGTATGAAATCCGGCTATCATCTACGAAATATCACTGTAAGAAACACAAGTCCTACAGGCCAGTCTGTTTCTGCAGGCCCTAATGTTAGCACCACATATCCACTCGGCTATTTCAGGGAGGATTATGAGTACATCGCCGGTTCAACTCCGGATGTTTTGGATGTGCACAACGGACGTTTTTGTGTAACTCCTGAATATCCAAATGGAACTTATGCCTACTTCGCTACTGTTGACGCAAACTGGAACTCCGCTTATCCCTATGTTGTTGGACCGACATTCTATGGAACAAAAACCGGAGCCAAGGTTACATCCATTACCGAACCAGTAACACTTTACAATCCCAACACAAGCGGCATTGCAAGTCCTACGTTTAATGAAGATGCCGTTCAAGTATTTCCAAATCCAACTGCTGATTTCATCGCTGTACAAATACCGGGATTGAACAGAAACGCGACCACTATCGAATTATTGGATTTGTCGGGCAGGGTTATTAAAAGCTCATCTATCAACCCGGGTTCAACCATTTCGTGGGTTGACATCAGAACTTTATATTCAGGAAGCTACGTCGTTAGAATCGTTTCAGGCAGTGCTGTAATATCTAAACCAGTGGTTGTAAAAAGGTGATTTTTTATGAATGCTGATTTAGGTTCAACATGGTAAACAAGGAATTATTTAAAATCAAGATTACAGGTTGTAGATTGCTTTTAAAAAGTGATTTACAAAAGAATCAAATTGACTATGGAAAAAATTAAGGTATATTTTGGAGCACTGGCAACTTTTATTTGCGTCTTATTAAATTTCGCAGAAAGCCGATCGCAATCACTGTACTTCCCGCCTATCGGCAACAATCAATGGGATACCATATCACCCAACACATTGGGTTGGTGCCAAGACAATATCGATTCTTTATACCAATTTCTCGATGTAAATAACACCAAAGCCTTCATTCTGTTGAAGGAGGGCAAAATAGTTTTGGAAAACTACTTCGGAGGATTCGCGCAAAACGACCCTTGGTATTGGGCTTCGGCTGGCAAGACCGTAACCTCGTTCATGACCGGGATCGCGCAACAAGAAGGATTCCTGGACATAACAGATACTACATCCAGTTACCTCGGTACCGGATGGACCGCTTGTCCTTCCAGCAAAGAAGAAAAGATTACCATCCGAAATCAACTTACCATGACATCGGGGCTCGACGATGGAGTTCCCGATCCATATTGCACATTGGACACTTGCTTGGTATACTTGGCAGATGCAGGTACAAGATGGGCCTACCACAATGGACCTTATACGCTATTGGACCAAGTAATATCATCAGCCACCGGCATCTCCCTGAACAGCTACACAAACCAAAAACTATTGGCACAAACCGGTATGTCGGGTGCCTTTCTTCCTAATGGCTACAACAACGTTTTCTACAGCAATGCCCGAAGCATGGCCAGATTTGGGTTGCTGATACTAAATCGCGGCAATTGGAATGGCAACACAATAATGTCCGACACCAACTACTTCAACCAAATGGTGAACACCTCTCAATCGCTGAACCCAAGTTATGGCTACCTGTGGTGGTTGAATGGAAAGTCGGGATATATGGTTCCTGGAGTCCAATTTTTGTTTAATGGATACTTTAACATAGATGCACCTGCTGATATGTTTGCCGCTTTAGGTAGCAATGGTCAAATGATAAATGTTATCCCGTCTCAAAACATGGTATGGATCAGGATGGGTAACGCACCCACTTCTGTCCAAGTTCCTTACCTTCTCAACAATGAGATTTGGGAAAAAATCAATTTGTTGCCTTGCAATGTAGGCATCCCAACAGAACCAACCGCAATTTCTCAAAACGCTCACTTCAATGTGTTGGATGGCGAGATCGAACTTGTGTCTGTAAAAGTCCCGCTGTATATCAGGATGTATGACAGCAAAGGCAATATCATTGGATTATCAGAAGACCGCAAAACTATAGCAACCATTGACTATGCAAATGGGATCTATTTGGCGGAGGCGGTCTTTTCTGATGGAAAAAGGTTAACTAAAAAATTTCTAGTTGCAAGAAATGGGCATTGACCAAAGGTTAATCATTAACTTTGGGTCATGTACAAGAGTACTGCGCTAAAAATCAGTTTGATTTTGCTGACCTGCATGGTTGGCTTGTGTCTTCCAGCCTCTAATGCTCAAAAAATCGAGACCTCTACCGAGGCACTTGATGATTTTTCACTTGGATACACCAAAATCATTGGATTCACCGAATCAGGATTTTTTATCCTAACCAGCAACAACGGCTACGATGTTAGCGGCGAACGCGTAGGTTTCAAAAGCCCTAAATACAAGCTTGGTTTCGCAGGCAGTGATTTGAAGCTCTTATGGGAAAAGCCGATCGAACCAAATGGGGATAATGGCATCATAAGGATGATTACCCAGTCGGACGATAATATCCTGATTTTGTCTAGTTCATGGAATAAGTCGAAATCCACTTTGACAATCAACAGTTATTTCATCAACGAGCAAGGGAATTCAAGTGGCGAAGGAAACACCATGTCCAATATTGAATTTCAAAAAGAACCTTTCTTTTTCGGTTCATCTGCAAGTCTTCACAAGGAAACCTTTGCCATTTATGCTGCTGCTGAAGTAGAGTCAGGTGTTCAGATTTCGGTGGTGGTATTCGACAACGAGCAGCGTGTGTTGTCTCAAAAGAATGAACTGATTCGACAACCTTCAAGAAATTTCAGTGTCACGGATTTTGCCGTATCTGACTCCGGGAAGATTTCTTTTCTTGGTCTCAGATCCGAAAAGATTAAAGCGCTATCTGCCAAGCGTGAAAACAATTGGTTTGCCTATCATTTTTCTGATGATAACTTAATTGAAACAGCTATCGGCAGAGGACTGGAAATGCCCCACCTTCACTTGGCAATCGATGAGTTCCGAAACGAGGTGGTGTTGGCGGGATTTTACTCCGATAAACAATCATTCGTTGGGGCAGGGATATTATATGGAAGAATAAACTTGTCGGGAGACACTGCTGTCCAAATTAAAAATGTAACTATAGATGCCTCTCAAAACCTCCGTTTGAAAGGAGCCCGCAACAAAGGGGAAACGGGTGGCTTGACTGGATTTCCCATTAGAAAAACCATTCCAAGAGGTGACGGCGGAATTGCCATCATTGCAGAATCTTCCTATACCACAGAATACTCATATTTCGACTCCTTCAGTCAGACATATACTAGGAGATTGGAATACAATTTCGGTGATGTTGTGCTTTTTTCGCTAAGCAACAATGGAGATATCCAGTGGAGCGCCTCAGTCAACAAGGAACAGACCTCTATGGATGATGGAGGAATTTTCTCTTCTTATTGCATGTTAGTAGGTAGCCATCGGCTGGATTTCCTTTTCTCCGAACCGATCAGCAGGAAAGCCAAGGTTCTGCGTGGATCGGTTTCGCATCAAGGCATCCCCGACAAGGTAGTGCCCATACAATTACCCGAAGGAACATTGCTTTTGTCGGAAGGCGGCAAACAAGTTTCCGAAAACAGTGTGGTCATCCCAGCACTAATAAAGCGCAAGCTGCATCTGATACGATTTTCGAATCCATAATGTATCCGATTCAACATGGTTCGAATAACAATCGCTTTCTTAAAGCATTTTTTTGCATCCGTTAACGAACATGGTGTGCATTCACCATTCCTGTTCAAATTGCTTACTCAAGGTATTTACGATAGAAAAAAATATCCAGAAACCAAGACGATAGAACGAATCCGCAAAAAACTAAAAGCAGTCCATACGAACATACAGGTAACCGATCTGGGTGCGGGTAGCGTTGTTGATGGGAAAGCTAAAACGCGAACTGTATCCTTCATTTGCCAATCGTTTGCCAAGAATCCAAAATTATGTGGCGTACTTCATCGCATTACGAGACATCTACAGCCAAACAACATTTTAGAGCTTGGGACATCGCTTGGAATTAGCACCATGTATCTGTCTACCGCTAGCCCAAATGCAAAAGTCATAACAATTGAAGGTTGCCCCAACACGGCTGCACTAGCAAGGGATAACTTCTCAAATGCAGGATTGGAAAATATCGAATCCGTTGTGGGTGACTTTGACGATGTTTTGCCTTCGGTCTTGAATCGAACAAATAACTTGGGTTTGGTTTATATAGATGGGAACCATACCTATGAAGCTACCATTAGATACTTTCACACCATGCTTCCGAAGTGCGGCAATGAAACTTGTATCATTTTCGATGACATCCATTGGTCGGAGGGAATGGAAAAGGCATGGAAGGAAGTATATAATAATCCTAGAGTAACCATGTCGGTTGATTTGTTCTTTTTCGGGATTGTTTTTTTTGATGCTAGGTTATCCAAAGAGCATATCAAAATCAGGATTTAAAGGACCAAGGCTATCAATTGTTAAACTTTACTTCGGCAAAGGTGTTTTGATTTCCTAAAGCGCAGTAATTACATACCTTTACCCCATGGAACCATTGATTGTATTGAAAGACATTTCACGCCGCTACACGGTCGGTTCAGAAGTCATACATGCGCTTCGCTCGGTTTCCACCACCATTTACAAGAACGAGTATGTGGCCTTGATGGGATCCTCAGGGTCAGGGAAATCCACCCTAATGAATATATTAGGCTGTCTTGATACACCTTCCGGAGGCGAATATACCCTCCGAGGCATCCGCGTAAGCGAAATGTCAGACAACCAACTGGCGGAAATCCGAAACAAGGAAATTGGATTTGTGTTTCAAACGTTCAACCTCCTGCCCCGCTCCACGGCTCTTGAGAATGTGGCCCTGCCATTGGTTTACGCCGGAATTGGAAAAGAGGATCGAGATCAACGTGCTCTGAAATCCTTGCAAGACGTAGGATTAGGCGACCGTGTGAAGCACAGGCCGAATGAATTATCGGGTGGACAGCGCCAAAGGGTTGCAGTGGCGCGTGCCTTGGTTAACAGCCCCGCTATCATTTTGGCTGATGAACCAACCGGTAATTTAGATTCAAAAACCTCTGCCGAAATCATGTTGCTTTTTGAAGAAATTCATCGCAAAGGCAACACGATCATCGTAGTTACGCACGAGGAGGATATTGCCCGACATGCACATCGAATAATACGCTTAAGGGATGGATTGATTGAATCCGATCTTCCCAACGACCGAATCACCCGTGCATCTTTGCAAAAAGAACTAGCCTGAAATTTATGCGTATCTATACCAAAACAGGCGATAAAGGAGAGACCTCGTTAATTGGAGGTACCCGGGTGCCCAAACATCATCTGAGGATTGAAACTTACGGCACGGTTGATGAATTGAATTCATTCATTGGAATGGTTCGTGATCTCAATACTGATGATTCGCGCATTCACGATACTCTAGGGGAAATACAAGACCGTCTTTTCACAATTGGCTCGCAACTCGCCGCAGACCCCGATAAATCACGGATGAAACTTCCCGAAATCAAGGAAGATGACATTAAACTCTTGGAATCCGAAATTGATTTCATGAACGAGGCATTACCTGAACTAACCTCCTTCATTTTACCCGGAGGCCATCCGAACTCATCATGGTGTCATTTGGCCAGATGTGTTTGTCGCAGATGTGAACGATTGGTAAGCCATTTGTCTGAATCAGCGTCGGTTAGTGATCTCATTTTGCCATATTTAAACCGGTTGTCTGACTACCTTTTTGTGCTTTCGAGATTCACCCTCAAAAAACGCAATTCTACCGAAGTCCTTTGGAAACCAAGGGATTAACTTTTGCGATTGAATTGCATTTTGGGATGCTGTTTCCTTATTTTTGCTAACCTTTTCAAAAAATCACATTTCCTAACCGAATAAAAAATCACACTATGTACTGGACCCTAGAGCTTGCATCACATTTGGAAGATGCCCCTTGGCCTGCCACCAAAGACGAACTCATTGATTTTGCAATACGTTCAGGAGCCCCCTTGGAGGTTATTGAAAACCTTCAGGAATTAGAAGATGAAGGTGAGGCATATGAAAGCATCGAAGAAATCTGGCCCGACTATCCCACAAAAGATGATTTCTTTTTCAATGAAGATGAATACTGATTTATCAGAAATAAAAAATCCGGAGTGAAAACTCCGGATTTTTTTTTAGCTTATTGAATCAATATTAGTTCAGAACAATCTTACCGTTCTTTACAGAGTTGTCGTTACCGCGAACCTCATATAGGTAAACTCCGTTTTGCATTCCTTCACGATCAAAAGTGAAAGACCCAGCAGAAAGGTTATCATAAGAGCGAACCAAATTACCCACCATGTCATAAACTACGAAAGTGAATTTCTCGTTAGTAGTGCCACTGATTGAAATGGTAGCCTTGGAAGAAACCGGGTTAGGGAATACGCTCACGCTACGTCCAGACTCTACTTCGTTAACACCGGTCACAATTGAACCAACCACAAGGAATGGAAGACCTTGTGGCGTAAGAGTGCCGCCATCTGTCAAGTCAACCCAATTAGTATAGTTTGCGTTGGCAGGGTCGTTAATGTATTGCTTAGCATTTCCAGTAGTTGTATTACCGGCACCTAAATTCACAGGAGGCGCCCATGGTCCAGAAGCACCTGAACCATCAGTTTGCCAGTCAACCCAATAAGTACCTGCTGTGAGTGTGGTTCCGATTACGGTGGCATTACGCATCACTGGACGAGCAACGCATGTAGCAGGAGCGCAAGTGGTGCTAGTGAAATCGCCTGTGCGATACGTACCACACCAATCAGAGGTAATCATAACGTTTGTGGTAGAATCACCGAAAACCAAGGTGCTGCTTCCGCCAGGCGTACCGCTCCAGATTCTGACATTGACACCGGTTATTGTAGAGGTGTTGCCAGAGTTAGTCTGATACGCATGAAAAACCAAAGAGTCAATGGTCCAAGTTTCACCAGCAGGAACTGTGATGTCCTCAGCAACACGGTAGCCACCGGCCAAAGAGTGACCAGCCCCGTAAGTGGTAAAGCCGTCGTGAAGGGTAGATGCATTTGCTCCACCAGAGCCACCGCCAGCAAGGTCGTATACGGGACCACTATCGTAAATTACGGACTGGGCCATCAAACCACCACAAAGAATAGTAGCGGCAATTGTAAGTAAGGTTTTTTTCATGTAGTAGGTTGGTTAAAGTGTTTAATAGATTGCAATTCTATTAAAATTATGCCAAACAACCAACCTGGAATGGACTCATTTGAGAATTGTTTTCACAATGGTCCTGCGGCCGGATCATAGTCGCGCAAGATGTGCCTGAGCTTTTTACGCGCATTATGAATGCGTATTTTAACAGTTCCCAATGGCACCTGCATGTGGCTGGCAATTTCATCGTACCTGTATCCTTTGAATGCTAGCTCAAAAGGCACCCTGAGGTTTTTTGAAAGTGATGAGATAGCCCTAGTTATCTCCTTCATGATCATTTTGCGCTCACCCTTGTTATGGTCACGACCTGGGTGCGAGTTGATATAGTACTGCGTTTCTGTGTCATCAGAAACAATCAAACCCGATGAATGACGTCTGTACTGGTTAATGAAAATGTTTTTCATGATGGTATAGAGCCATGCCTTCATGTTAGTGCCTTCGCGAAACTTATCACGGTTGTAAAAGGCCTTGGTGATTGTTTCCTGAGTCAAATCCGCAGCATTTTCAGAATCCCTGGTCAACTTCAAAGCAAAGTTTTTGAGTGGTTGGTATAGTCGACTTACCCTTGAATTGAATTCCATCTGTGTCATATTTGAAATCAGTTTAAAAGTGTACAGCTGAAAGAAATAAATCCTTTCAATGTGCAAGTTTATCTGACATAAATGAAATTAAGATGAATTCTAAATAAGGATGTAAATCCTTATTTATCAACCCCTAAGCTGCAGATGGAATAGCGCCTGGGTTGATCCTTGGGAAAGGGGGGAAAGCAGGATCAGTTAGTGCATGGCCAAAAGGTGGCAACGGCTCTGTTCTAAAGGAAATGGAATGCATATTCAGTTGAAACGCCACCTCCTGTATTGAATTCTCCCGAAAAGACATAAAATGCTCAAATACATGATGTTGGGTAGCTGGATGATTAAAAGTTACGACCTCATCGACCTGTAGCACTCTAGCAATGGAAGGGATAACTTTTTCATAGTGACCACTCATGACGAGTAAGTTGCTTCCCCTAGTTATCAAATCTTGTCGAAGCGTTTCAACTCCAGAAATCAACTCCCGATTGTAACGCTTAAATATTTGTTTATCAGGAAACAAATCTGATTCGCGAGGGTCTAAACAAAATATTGGTATGAGTGTAAAGGCATCACCAAAGGGCTGTGGCGAAATACCCCTACACCAAGACGGCTCCCGGCACCAAAGCAGTATGTTTTTCCCTACCATATTGATGGAGTTAACAAGTATAATTCAAAAAAAGTTTGGCTTGGGAAGCTACGCTACTACCAGATCAATTCAACCTTTTTTGCGCCAAATAAGTATCCAACCGATACCAGCAATCAGCACTACCGACATAAACAGGTTAGTGCCCAACCACAAATACGAATCGGAGTTCAGCTCGCCGTATTTGTTTTTCAGAATGAAAGCGGAGATAAGTGTCCCCGTTAACACAGAAATGGTTATCAAAAACGCTCTTCGTTTATTACTCATGGTCAGATGACAACGAAAGTAGTGAAAAAATTGGGTTCGTCAAACAACCATCAAATTGCAACCCCTGATATCACTATCATCCATACGACCAAGGATTTCAAAACTACCATCAATATTTACTCTAGTAAGATCCTTAGTTGCCAAAAAAGCGCATGAGTGAACGTTTGCCAAATCAACGATGTTTGCCAATCCTGACCCATCGCTTACAAAATCACCCAAGGGGTCATGTATTGAGCGTGCAAAAACCCTCATCCAAGGGGGAGACTTGAAAATACCATCGGCGCAAGAATAAGCTTGGGAAAGCAACTCAGTCATACCATATTCAGAATGAATGTTCGTTACTCCTGAAACCGATTTCAAAACCTGATGAAGCTCCGATCGAACCAATTCCCTCCTTACACCCTTCATGCCTCCCGTCTCCATAACTAGCAAATCTGGCAGATTCATTGGATGTTTTTCGAATAAATCCATCAATGCATAAGTCACACCTATCAATAGGCAAGGCCGTTGCATATCCTGCATCCGAATAAGTTCTTCTGCCAATTCATCTAACCTATCCAAATAAAAACCACTATCGGGAGCAGCCTTGGAAATCAGCCTATCCGCCATATATACCAACGACGAATTGCCCCTTTCCAGATAACCGGGCAATAAAGCCAAGATGCGATATTCCGATGGATTACCATAAAAAAGCCTGAATGATTCGACAAAACTATCCTCGTAGATCCCTGGATCGGTAATGTAATGTATGGAAGGCGAGGCGCCAGTGGTTCTACTACTTTCAAAGCGAAGTATTGGATCCGAAATTGAATCATGAACCTTGTGGCTTTTGAAAAATTCTACGGGCATGAAAGGTATCGATGACAATGCATCCACCGAATCCGGATTGATACCTAAAAGTCGGATGAATTCACCGTAAGCTGGAACGCGATTGGCTTGATACCTGAATAGTCTCAAAGCAAGTTCCTCAAATTGCCTTTCAACAGGCTCTAGGTTGACCAAGTTGTCCACCTTGAGCGATTTCGCTGCTTTCCAAATCAAATCGGCTTCGTTCATGGGGCAAAGGTGTTCCAAATGACCTAAATGGATTAATTTGGCGCCATAAAATTAACCCAATTATTCCTCGTATGAGAAAACTAGCCTGGGGTTTGGTCATTGCTGCACTTGCTATGGTTTTTGCACTACAAAACGCAGATCCAGTGCCTGTACATTTTTTCTTCTGGAAAATTGAAAGCGCCCGTTTGGCTTTGGTGTTGTTGGTCACATTCATCTCAGGTGTAGTTACCGGCCTTATGTTTTTAGCCCCTAGGCTCATAAAAAAATCGAATCAGGACAAGATGAATTCAAATCCTGAAACCAAAAGACAACCAAACCAAAACAGCCTATGATTGTTCATCTTGCCCAAGAACAAAACAAATGACGACACCTGTAAACGTTTACGCTGAATCCACACCGAACCCGTCAGCCTTGAAGTTCGTCTCAAGCCGTATGTTGCTCTTTGAAGGCTCTGTAGAATATTCGAATCCGCTAGAGGCTCAAATTTCCCCATTGGCACAAGGTTTATTCTCCTTTTCCGGAGTAAAATCCGTGTTCATTTCCTCCAACTTCATTACCGTCACCAAAGAGGGTGAAATTGACTGGTATGAGATATCCAATATCCTACGAGAATACATTCGTGGATTTCTTATGTCGGGTGAAAAGGTTTTCCTGTCCAACCCTTTGGAATCGCCCACAGCCTTCGAAAAGCCCATTGATTCAGGACCCCTCGATTCACAAGCAACAGAAAGTCCTGAGTTGGAAAACCGCATCCAACAGCTCTTGGAGGAGTATGTCAGCCCGGCAGTAGCCCAAGACGGTGGCGAAATCCAATTCCGTTCCTTCAGGGATGGAGTAGTTACTGTGGCGCTGCGTGGTTCTTGCAGCGGCTGCCCATCCTCTACCCTCACCCTCAAGTCGGGCATAGAAAATCTTTTGAAAAGCATGATGCCTGAAGTGAAAGAGGTGGTTGCCGCAGCCGACTGAACCCTCAATTACTATCTTTGTAAAAAATCCAACACAATCATCATGTTTTCACGTCTGATAACGGCCTTAATTTTTATGTTGTTTTTTTCAGGAGCGGCATCAGGACAAAAGCTTTGGACTCTGCAAGAATGCATAGAATATGCCAGAGCCAATAATATCAATATCAAACAGGCTGCTATTTCATCAGAACTTGCTCGTGTCAGCCGCGACCAAAGCTATACAACCATGCTTCCTACCGTGAATGGAAGTTCATCGCATCAGCGTTCATTCGGCAGGTCCGTAGATCCATTCACAAACTCCATAACTGAAAACGAGACACGCACCACTAATTTCTCCGTGTCATCAAATGTTACCCTTTTTGGAGGATTGCGTTTGCAACACAGCCTCGCAGAGAGCAAATACGAATACCTTCAAAGTCAGGAAAACCTCGCCAAAATCAGTAACGATATCTCCCTGAATGTTGCAGCAGCCTACCTTCAGGTTTTGTTTTCAATGGAATCGCTCAAGCTGGCGCGAGACCGAGTCAATGCCGCTACAGAAACACGTAATCGCACATCCAAAATGGTTGAGACCGGCATGATGGCCCAAGGAAACCTTTTGGATGCTGAAGCGGCACTGGCATCCGAAGAACTTGCCTTGGTGACAGCGGAAAACTCACTTATCGGTGCCAACATAGCAATTACTCAACTGTTGGAATTGGACAACGCTTCAGATTTCAGCGTTGCCTCTCAGGAGGTGGATATCCCGAGCCAGTCAACCATAATGATGAAGCCGGAAGAGATTTATGCTGCATCACTCAAAACCCTACCCGAAATCCGGGCATCGGAATATGGGATTAGCAGTGCTAAAAAAGGATTGTCATCAGCAAAGAGTGGCTTGTTCCCATCTTTAAATCTTTTCAGTTCAATCGGCACATTTTATAACGAAGGCGGTTACACTCAATTGTTGGGTGAAACTACTTTCGACGAACAGGTTCGAAATAACCAAAGTAAAAATGTCGGGATCAGCCTTTCCATTCCATTGTTCAATGGGTGGTCTGTGCAATCAAATGTAAAAAGGTCAAGATTGAACCTCGAGAGCGCCATACTACAAGACGAGCTTACCAGGAAGCAGGTTTACAAGAGTGTTGTTCAAGCACATGCTGATGCTAACGCTGCCATGAACCGATACAATGCGTCTATCAAAGCTAAAAGCTCCGCAGATGAAGCGTTCAACTATGCGCAAAGGAAATACGATGTAGGACTCATCAGCTTCATCGAGTTCATCAACATTCGCAACAATAAATCTCGTGCTGAATCCGAATTGATCCAGTCGAAATACGATTTCATCTTCCGGTTGAAGGTCTTGGACTTCTACTTGGGCAAAAACCTTTCATTCTGATATAACATGGCTTCGAAAAAAACGAAGAGGATCCTGATTTACGGCGCTATCGCAGTCGTCATTCTTTTGGTTGTTGCCCGCAAAGCGGGATGGATTGGCGGAGAAGACCACATCCGTGTAAACGCTGAGCCTGTGACTCGGGAAACTATCACGGAAACGGTAACCGCAAGTGGCAAAGTTCAACCGGAAACCGAAGTAAAAATCGCATCCGATGTTTCCGGAGAGGTTGTTGACCTACTTGTCAAGGAAGGTGATGTGGTTCAGAAGGGCGCCTTGCTGGCCAAGATCAATCCCGAGATTTACATTTCTGCATTTGATCGTGTTGCCGCATCGGTGAACACTTCGAAAGCAAACTTGGAGAATGCCAAATCGCGTTTCAAACAGGCTGAATCGCAGTTCCAGAAAACGGAATTGACATACAATCGGAATAAAAAACTGTATGACGACAAAGTGATATCCGATTCCGAGTTCGAAACCGTTCGTTCAGCATACGAAGTTGCAAAGGCGGAAGTGGATGCCGCTCGCCAGAGCATTGCAGCTGCCGAATTCGGTGTGAAGAGCGCAGAAGCCTCATTGGCAGAATCAAAAGAGAACCTTAACAAAACCTCGATATTCGCACCTGTTGATGGAACCATTTCCAAACTAAGTGTGGAGCGTGGAGAGCGTGTGGTTGGAACCGAAATGATGGCAGGAACCGAAGTGTTGAGACTTGCTAACCTGAACGAAATGGAAGTCAGTGTTGATGTAAGTGAAAGCGATATTATCCGTGTGAATCTGGGTGATACGGCAAAAATCGAAATCGATGCCTATTTGAATCGAACTTTCACTGGTGTTGTGAGTTCCATCGCCAACTCCGCTAACAATGCAGCAACTGCCATAAGCACGGACCAAGTGACCAATTTCACGGTAAAAGTTCGCATCAACAGAGAGTCTTATGCAGACCTGATTCCTGCTGATAAACCATCATTCTCTCCTTTCAGACCGGGCATGTCGGCGACTGTTGAAATACAGACGAAGCGTGCCTATGACGTTGTTTCGGTACCTATCCAGGCTGTTACTACACGCGACACTGCTCAGGTTTCATCTTCGAAAGAGATCAAGCGCCAAACTGAGCGCGGAGCCGCAACGGCAGAATCCAAAGCATCCGGACAAGTACAAGAATGCGTTTTCGTGCTAAGCGAAGATGGAACTGTCCAATATCGCAAGGTAAAAACCGGCATACAAGACAATCAATTCATCCAGATTTTAGAAGGCTTGAAAGAAGGAGAGCAAGTTGTGACAGCACCCTACTCTGTTGTGTCGCGCACTTTAAACAATGGAGACAAAGTGGTAAAGGTTTCCAAAGAGGAGCTATTCAACAAGAAACAATAACTCTTGGCCCTGATTCTCCAGATTGAAACAGCCACGGACAGGTGCTCCGTTTCCATTGCAAAAGATGGAATAACAATTGCGGCTAATTCTGATGAAGGAGACCGCAACCATGCTCGAGTATTGGTTCCAATCATCCGTGACCTGCTTCAAACATCGGGAATCCAAGGAGAGGAGCTTGATGCCATCGCAGTAAGTAAGGGACCTGGATCTTATACCGGTTTACGGATTGGAGTTTCAACAGCCAAAGGGCTGTGTTATGCTTGGGAAAAACCTTTGATTGCTGTAAACACACTTGAATCCATGGCCTCGTGGTTCGCATCAAACAACCACATTCAGGTAGATTGTTTTTGTCCGATGATTGACGCTAGAAGACTTGAGGTTTATACAGCACTCTACAGTAATATTTTGGACACCATTCAAGAAACCCAAGCCCTGATTTTAGACGGCAATAGCTTCGCGGAAGCATTGAATCAAAAAACGATTGCATTTTTTGGCAATGGAGCACAAAAATTTGAAAAACTCCTAATTAAAAATCCCAACGCATTCTTTATCAATGATTTCACATCATCCTCCGAGGGTATGAATGCGTTGGCATTGAATCTCTTTCAAGAGAGAAGATTTGAGTCGGTTGCTTATTTTGAGCCATTCTACCTTAAGGATTTCTACTCTCCAAATAAATCAGCTTAAAGCACTGTTAATTAGATTATTGCGGTTACCTAAAGCTTTAAGTTGTGAGCGAATTTGGAGGCTTACGGATCAACCAGTGTGTTTTCTCTCTGAAAAACATGCTTTTATGTAACAAAATCTTTGCTTTACGTAGAGAGGATGGTTATTTTTGTTTAGATAGACTCATTCCGTTCGATCCATGAAGAGATTTTTTTACACATTATTGGCGTCATTAGTCGTTTCGACTAGCTCATTCGCCCAGCTCACGCTCTCTCCGGCAACACCAGCCCAAATGGTGGCAAACCTATTGGGACCTGGTGTAACAGCTACGAATATCACTTGGACCGGAGCACCTGCAGCAAGAGCTACATTCACTTGTAGCGGAAGCTGCAGCTTGGGCTTCCCAGCGGGAATCATGTTGTCTACTGGAAATGCTTCGGGTCAAACATCACCCGCGAGCTTTTTTGCTAGCACATCACACAATCTTCCAGGAGATCCACAACTTGCTCCATTGGCCCCAGGAGGACTTGCCACCAACGATGCAGCCATATTGGAATTTGATTTTAGCGTTGCCTCTGATTCTGTTAAATTCGAATTCATTTTCGGCTCGGAGGAATACAACGACTATGTTAACACCAACTTCAACGATGTTTTCGCATTCTTCATCAGTGGTCCCGGTATAGCAGGTGCCCAAAACATGGCAGTACTGCCCACTACAACTACGGGCAGCAGCATCGTTTCCATCAACAATGTTAACAATGGAGGCCCTTTCCCCGGAACAGCATCAGGACCATGCACCAATTGTCAATACTACGTTGACAATGTAAACGGCACGGGTCTATTCTTGGACGGACATACAGTTCCATTGATGGCGAAAGCGCGTGTTCGTCCGTGTGAGACCTACCACATGAAAATCACCATAGCTGACGTGTCTGATTGGGTATATGATTCTGCGGTTTTTCTGAAGGCGCAAAGCTTTAGCTCACTGGGTCAGATATCCATCAGCGCAAACGGTGTTGGATATAACAGCAATGCCACCGTTTATGCTTGCCAAGGTGACAGTGTGTTGTTGTCTTTGAGCCCTGCCAACAACTACAATTGGAATACAGGTGCCACCACCCAATCGATTTGGGTTCAACAACCATCAGGGTCAAACTCTGCCAACTTTTCGGCATTCACATTCATGCAGCCATCTTGTTTCGCGTTCACCACCAACATCAATGTTATTTGGAATGCGCCTTCAGCCACCATCACTCCATCTGGCTCTTTGAGCCTCTGCCCTGGCGGAAACGTTACCCTTACCGCAAACCAAGGTCAATCCTACTTGTGGAGCAATGGCGCAACTTCGCAAAGCATTAATGTTAGTACAGCAGGAACGTACACGGTTACCGTTAGCAATGGGCCCAACTGTTCGGCAACCTCTACACCCGTAAGCGTTACAGTTGGGGGTGCTACCGCTACCATCAATGGTGTTCTTAGTTTGTGCAATGGAGCAAACACAACATTAACCGCAACTCCTGGAACTTCTTACCTCTGGAGTAACGGGGCAACAACTCAAAGCATCAACGTTTCACAGGCAGGCAACTACACAGTAACCGTAACAGCCAATGGCGGATGTACCGCTTCTGCCAATGCAAGCGTACAAATCAATCCCACACCTGTCCCTGTTATTTCAGGAACCTTTGCAGCCTGCCAAGGAGCCCCTGCCACTCTTAGCGCATCGGCCGGCTTCACAACTTACCTTTGGAGTAACGGCGCATCCACCTCTGGAATAAGCCCGACAGTGGCAGGCAACTATACGGTTACCGTAACAGGTGTGGGTGGTTGTACTGGCACTGCATCACAAGCAGTCACAATCAACCCGAACCCAATACCTGTTATTACCGGTACGTTCGCGGTTTGCCAAGGAGCATCTGCCACATTGAATGCACCGTCGGGCATGACTTCGTATTCGTGGAGCAACGGGGCAACGACATCATCTATTACCCCTGGCATTGCGGGTACATACACGGTAACGGTGACGAATTCAAACGGCTGCACCGGATCCACCTCACAAGCTGTTACAATAAATGCCAACCCCGCTCCCGTAATCTCAGGAACGTTCTCTGCATGCCAAGGTGCATCGGCAACACTCAATTCAGCACCTGCCGGAGCGTTATCCTATTTATGGAACAACGGAGCGACGTCTGCTTCTATTTCTCCAAACACCTCGGGAACATATACCGTAACGGTAACATTGGCTGGAGGTTGTTCAGGCTCTTCATCACAGGTTGTGACCATCAACCCTAATCCATCTCCAACAATTACTGGAACATTCGCTGTTTGCCAAGGCACCAATGCTAGTTTGAATGCAACTCCTGGTTTAACTTCATATTCTTGGAGTAATGGAGCTTCCACACCCGGAATAAATCCAAACGTTGCTGGCACCTATACCGTGACCGTTACCAACAGTAACGGTTGTACCGGAACCACTTCGCAACTGGTCAACATCAACGCCAATCCGGCTCCCGCT
>JALRAP010000179.1 GCA_023262505.1 Bacteroidia bacterium | reverse complement strand
GATGTTTTCACGCTCATGCGCATGATCGAAGTAAATGTGTTCAACACCGAAAAAACCATTCTTCAAGCTCAAAAAAAACGGGGCTAAAAAATATTTTTGTGTCTCCACAGATAAAGCCGCGAATCCTGTGAATTTGATGGGAGCATCCAAACGAATTATGGAAAAAATTCTGTTCCAACAAAAGGACAAAATTTCAATTTCGACAGCCCGCTTTGCGAATGTTGCATTTTCGGATGGTTCCTTATTGCATGGATTTCAAAATAGAATATTCAAAAATCAACCCATTGTCGTCCCAAATGATATTGAACGATTTTTTGTTACGCCTGAAGAATCAGGTGAATTGTGTATTATGTCAAGTATTTTTGGAGAAAACAATGAAATATTTTTCCCAAAATTAAGTCCACAATTTAAATTAACCAGTTTTACTGAAATTTTGGAAAGATATTTACATACCCTTGGTCTGAAGCCTTTTATTTGTGAAAATGAAGACGAGGCTCGGTCTATTTCTGGGAAATTAAAATCGAAAGGGTTATGGCCTTGTTTGTATGTAA
>JALRAP010000178.1 GCA_023262505.1 Bacteroidia bacterium | reverse complement strand
CTTTAGGAATGTACTCCAACGTCTTCCGCAAACTCTCCCAACCGCTCGGACCCATGCACTCGTAGAAAGCGATATTCGGTTTGTATGCTACGGCAAATTCCTTGGTGGCATCGATAATCGATTTGTTGAATTCAAAAACCGGATCCTCGGCATCCAACAGGTGCTTGGGAATCTTATTGATGTCCGTATCCAAGCCTACGCAGAGGAAAGATTTCTTGCGGTTTATCTGGGATATGAGTTCGGAGCGTGTCAAGAATGGGATTTGTTATGATTTGCTGGATTGGTTATGATTTGCTGGATTTATTATGATTAAGGTGGTATAGGATAACTTAAAATTAAAGTAAAAGCTGTTTGCAGTATCCCAATCGTAAATCGTAAATCGTAAATCGTCAATTGTCAATTGCTAATACATCAGCCAGGTGCATCACCTTCAAGTCGATATTATTCTTTTTTATGAATCCCTCCAAGTGCATCAAGCAGCCCATGTCGGTTGAGATGACGATGTTGGCTCCGGTGCTCAGGATGGAATCCACTTTCTTTTCGGCAAGCTTAAC
>JALRAP010000177.1 GCA_023262505.1 Bacteroidia bacterium | reverse complement strand
AGCAACGGCGACTACCATCAGGCGTTGCGGTTACTGCAGAACGTGGAATTCACGGACTTGTATTACCAACTCGATATGCGTTCTGTAATACTTAAATGTTATTACGAGATGCAAGATGCAGACGCCTTGAACTACCACCTATCGGCCTTCAGATTATTCCTCAGTAGAAACAAAGTGGTTTCGGAATACCAGCGCACTATTTATCGAAACCTGATAAAATTCACAGGCAAACTGATGAACGCGAAAGGACATCCTGAAAAAATCAAAGCACTCAAAATCGAAATAGAAAACACCAAACAGATCGCCGATCTGAATTGGATAAAAAAGAAAGCGGAAAGCCAATAGTAAATGGTCATTAGCCATTGGTCATGAGTCACCTGAACATGTAACTATGTACTTGTCACCTGTCACTTGTTAATTGTCACTTGTCACTTGTTACTTGTTACTTGTCACTAAAAAATCACTCTTCGATTCCCAAATGCTCTATTGCTTTGGATGCCGCAATCTGCTCGGCTTTCTTCCTTGAAAAATCTTCGGCCACGGCCAACACTTCATCATCC
>JALRAP010000176.1 GCA_023262505.1 Bacteroidia bacterium | reverse complement strand
ATTCGCAGTAATCCATCCCTTTATTGATTCAGGATCTATCGTAATCAAGGCTGCGATATAAGGTTGATTATCTCCAACGACGATACATTGGCTCACAAGTGGATGAGCGCGGAGTCGATCTTCAAGTACTGCGGGAGCGACATTCTTTCCGCCGGAAGTAACAATTAACTCTTTCTTACGTCCCACTATGTATAGATAACCTTCCTCATCCAGCTTTCCTAAATCACCAGATTTGAAGTAGCCATCTTCCGAGAAGACTTCACTATTTGCAGCATCGTTCTGCCAGTAACCGCGCATCACAATTGGTCCCTTGATGAGAACTTCACCATCATCGGCAATTTTTATTGTGGTGCCAGGAATTGGTCTTCCCACCGAGCCAACTTTGTGAGCTGTAGTCAGATTCAAAGTTGCACCGGCTGTTGTTTCAGTAAGGCCATAACCCTCGAGAACTCGAACACCTGCGCCTCGGAAGAAATGACCAAGTCTTTCGCCAAGGGGAGCGCCGCCGGATATCGCAGCCTCAACTCGACCGCCAAGTCCATTTCTAATTTTCGAATAAAC
>JALRAP010000175.1 GCA_023262505.1 Bacteroidia bacterium | reverse complement strand
TTGCCAGCGCCTGAGCTGCGCCTAGTGCTGGCGGTCAGCCTGGATGGCCGCCTTGCACCGCCCTCGGGCGGGGCCGCGCAGATCGGTGGCCGCGGCGATCGCCAGGTGCTTGAGGAGGCTCTTGCCTGGGCCGATGCCTGCCTGATCGGTGGGCGCACCCTGCGCCTGCATGGCAGCACCTGCCTGATCCACGCACCATCACTGTTGGAGCAGCGCCGCCGTGAGGGCCGGCCCGACCAGCCCGCGGCTGTGGTGGTGAGCCGCAGCGGTGGCTTTGATGCCGAGCTGCGCTTTTTCAGTCAGCCGCTGCAGCGCTGGCTCCTGGGCCCAGGCCAGCTGGTTCCACCCGTCGGTTTCCACGCGGCGATGCCCCTGCTGCCCTGGGCCGAGACCCTGGCGGCTCTGGCTGCCCAGGGCTTCCAGCGTCTGGTGCTGCTGGGTGGCGCTGAGCTGGCGGGAGCGTTGCTGCAGGAGCAGTTGGTGGATGAGCTGCAGCTCACCTTCTGCCCGCTGCTGCTGGGCGGGCCCCATAGCTGGCTGCCCCAGGGGGTGACTCTCGAT
>JALRAP010000174.1 GCA_023262505.1 Bacteroidia bacterium | reverse complement strand
GTATAAATCCATCACGGCGCGCTCTTCGAGATGCACCTTTGCCAAACTCAGTTCGGCGTGCTCCCTTAATTGAAATCTCAGCCACTTTACTTCTCCCTCGATAACGGTTTGATCCCTCGCGGAATGAAGCGCAAGGTTATCTAATGAGTGGGTAAAAGGACAAATCGATAGTGCGCCCGTAGGGATTCGAACCCCAAACCTTCTGATCCGAAGTCAGATGCTCTATCCAGTTGAGCTACGGGCGCTAAAAACTTGTTAGATTGCACCAAAAGTATAGTGAAAATCGTATAAACCACAACTAATCATTTATTATGAATTACAAAGTCAATTGACTTATCTAAATCTCAGTTGCTGGGCAATTAGGTACTTATTGCCAGTACTATCAGCAATCTCAATTGAAGTAGTGCAAATTCCTTTGGCTACTCTACGAATAATACCGTTCTGATATTTACAAATTTTAGGAGTTTCAACAACAATGTTAATTTGATTTTTAATAGAGTTAAGAGAATTTACAGAACTTGATCTTGTAGTTATTGGTAGATTTGAAATCTTCTGTACCACAT
>JALRAP010000173.1 GCA_023262505.1 Bacteroidia bacterium | reverse complement strand
GACAGATCCAGCGACTGCGGCCTCTCCAATAGAAACTAATACGCTTCCTGCCGAGCCTGTAGAAGAGACCCCATCAACAAACGCGACGGACTCAGAGAATCCGGTTGAAGAAAGAGAGTCTGACGCCTCTGTGACAGATAGGGATCCAGAGACAGCAAGAGAGCCAGAAGACGCTAGAGAATCACCCTCTTCTGTAATAGAAGAGGATCCAGATATCGAAACCGCGCCATTTGAGCTTAGGGTGTCTGATGCCTCAGTAGCGCTAAGGCTTCCAGTGATCGCTAACGCGCCAGAAGAAGATAAGGTGTCGTCAGCCTCTGTGACATTGAGCGTGCCGGTGATGGCGCCGGCTGCTGACTGTAACTGCGCCCCGCCCTGAAGTAGCGGTCCCCACCAAATCATTTATGCAACCGACCGGATGGACCAGTTGATGGTTCTGGCTGACGCACCAAAATTTTGCTTAACGGTAAAAGTCCAACCGTGCAAAAACAGAATCGCAGGCGTGACATACACAGGCTCAGTGGTCTGAGCATTAGAGAAGATGACCTCTTGCACCACGCGTTGC
>JALRAP010000172.1 GCA_023262505.1 Bacteroidia bacterium | reverse complement strand
ATTTGGATTAAATGAAAATGAAACGATTGAGGAAAAACAATAATTTGTTACCTCAATATTGCACAAATCTATTACATTTGCAGTCCCGAAAAAAATTTGCCCGGGTGGCGAAATTGGCAGACGCACCATCTTGAGGGGGTGGCGAGAAATCGTGTGAGTTCGAATCTCATCCCGGGCACTAAAAAATAAAAGCAGGTTCTAAACCTGCTTTTATTTTTTTTATGATGTTACAAATCAACTACAATCCAAAACCATAATAAGCCCTAAAGCCATTAGGATATACACCTTCTATGAGTACACCACCTTTTTTAGTTTCCAAGAAACCTAAATCCTCCACATCATTCACTGCCTTTTTATCAATACTTGTAATGATAAATCCTTCTTTGATACCAGAGTTTGCCAACTTACCCTGACCAAGCTGTTTTACTTTTAAACCATTCGCAATCCTGAGTCTTTGCATTTCTTCATCTGAAATAGGTTCGAACACAGCACCCAAGGCCTTTACCACACTCATCTTCTCTTTTTTCATTAAGTCGGTATTGTTGTTTTTGTTTTTAAACATCAGC
>JALRAP010000171.1:325-568 GCA_023262505.1 Bacteroidia bacterium | reverse complement strand
AATGGTGCGGTAGCAGATAAAAAGCTGATCGACATCACTGTAGATGAGTTATCTACCATCACGGGTCAGAAAGCAGTAGCTACCAGCTCTAAAAAAGATATTTCAAACTTTAAACTTCGTAAGGGAATGCCCATTGGGGCACGTGTAACCCTAAGAGGTGTAAAAATGTATGAATTCCTTGACCGATTACTCGCCGCTTCTTTGCCACGTGTACGTGACTTCAAAGGCGTTAGTGAGAAAGCG
>JALRAP010000171.1:0-313 GCA_023262505.1 Bacteroidia bacterium | reverse complement strand
AGGTAACTACACCTTAGGAGTTACCGAGCAAATCATTTTCCCTGAGATTGATATCGATAAGGTAAATAAAATAACGGGTATGGACATCACCTTTGTGACTACTGCCAAAACAAACGAAGAAGCATACGCATTGCTCAGCGAATTGGGTATGCCTTTCCGTGACATGAGAAAAGAAAAAGCTTAAACGAATAAATACTATCAGTAATGGCTAAAACCTCAGTAAAAGCCAGAGAGGCAAAAAGGGTAAAAATGGTAGAGAAGTATGCTGAAAAGCGGGCTGCACTTAAAGCTGCCGGCGATTATGCTGCACTTG
>JALRAP010000170.1 GCA_023262505.1 Bacteroidia bacterium | reverse complement strand
TTGGCCGAGATGATCCGTCAAGGCAAGGTAGACATCATCTCCTGCACAGGAGCCAACTTGGAAGAGGATATCATGAATCTGGTTGCGCATTCGCATTACAAGCGCGTTCCGAATTACCGCGACCTGAGTCCGCAAGAAGAATGGGATTTGCTGGAGAATGGTTTCAACCGTGTTACCGACACTTGTATTCCTGAAGAGGAAGCATTTCGCCGTATTCAAAAACATATTTTCAAACTTTGGAAAGACGCCAACGACAAAGGAGAGCGTTATTTCCCTCACGAATACATGTACAAATTGTTGCTTTCAGGAGCCATGAAAGAACACTATGAAATCGATATCAAGGATTCATGGATGATGGCTGCTGCAGAACGAAATCTCCCCATCATTGTACCAGGTTGGGAAGACAGCACTATGGGCAACATCTTCGCCTCCTATTGCATCAAAGGTGAACTGAATCCATCTACCATGAAATCGGGCATTGAATACATGACAACGCTCGCTGATTGGTACGTCAAAAACTCTTCGGGAAAAGGAGTGGGTTTCTTCCAGATTGGTGGAGGTATCGCAGGTGATT
>JALRAP010000016.1 GCA_023262505.1 Bacteroidia bacterium | reverse complement strand
TTCAGCAAAACTACCCAGACACCCTTGCATACTTCCATCAACTTACGCAGAACTATGTTAACGGCCCAGGCAACATATTAAACAATAACCAACCGTTTTACGAGCCTGGTACATATGCATTCGATACCGCATTTGCAGCTATCACCTCCAAAAGGTCATTTTCAGAAGGTGGCTCCAGATTCTATGACCGTTCAGCGTTATACCACGTACATGGTGAATACAAATTCACTCCTGATTTTGCCGACATAACAGTTGGGGCGAATTTTCGGTGGTACCGACCCGAGTCTGATGGAACGATTTTCAGCGACACCAGTGGCGTTGTAATCAGAAACGAAGAAGGCGGGGTTTATGCCGGATTGGAAAAAAAAGTAGCCAATGACAAATTGAAAATAAGTCTCACAGGCCGTGTTGACAAGAATATAAATTTCGATTACTTGTTTTCTCCCGCGGCATCATTGGTATTTGTCCCAGACAAGCAGAACGTAATTAGGGCTTCTTTCTCGTCGGCAATCCGCAACCCAACATTAGCGGACCAGTACCTTTATTATCCAGTAGGCAGAGCGATACTAGTCGGCAACAAGGATGGTTACGACAGCCTTGTGACCGTTCAATCGCTCATCAATTTTTTCGATTACAATAAAAAGTTCGACACCCTTGAGTTTTTCTCACTCAAGCCGGTTAGACCAGAGGAGGTCAAATCATTTGAGATCGGCTACCGAACAACATTATCCAATAAGCTATTTATCGATTTCGGGGCATATTATTCCTGGTATAAGAACTTTATTGGATATCGTATCGGGGCCGACGTTGATGTGCTAAACCAGTTTTACATCACCCAGCTGGGGGATACTGTTTATTACGAAGACCTACGGTTCAACAATGTGGTTAGAGTAGCATCCAACGCTGCAGAACGTGTTACCACGCGAGGCGTTTCGATCGGAATCAATTATTATTTGTGGAAGAAATACGCCATCACATCAAATTATTCCTACAATTTACTTGATAAACAAGGAACTGATGACCCTTTGATTCCTGCTTTCAATACACCAGAACACAAATTCAACATTGGATTTAATGGCCGCGACATTCGAGGTTATGGGTTCAATATCAATTACAAATGGGTTGATGGATTCCAATATGAGGGTTCACCCCAATTCACTGGCTACCTCGAACGGTATGATGTTGTTGACGCACAGGTAAATCGCAAGTTTTACAACAATCAATTGACACTCAAGCTGGGTGCATCAAACTTATTGAACAACAAACATTACGAGATCTTCGGAGGCCCATTGGTCGGTAGACTTTACTACTTTAGCATCAGTTTGTCGGCTCCAACAAGAACGAAAAAAAACCAATAAAACCATAAACCCTAATGAACATGAAAAAAACCCTACAAATCCTTGTCTTGGCCATTGCCGTTGCCATAATTCCCGGCATGACCTTGGCACAACGTTACCTGACGGAGGTTTTTCCAAACGTTACTGTAACTACCAACGTACAGTATGGAACCAACATCTCCATATTCCCTCCTCCTACGCCAGCATCCATTCCGTTGGTCATGGATATCTATGAGCCGACCGGAGACGTTGCCACAAATCGTCCACTCATCATTTTCATGCACACAGGAAGTCTGCTCCCAAGGTATATCAACGGAACCCCAACTGGTAGCCGTAACGACAGCGCCACAGTAGAATTCTGTAAGCAATTTGCAAAAAGAGGCTATGTTGTTGCTAACATGGATTACCGCCTCGGATGGAATCCAGCAGGTTCCAACGTGGATATCCGCCGAGGAACACTTTTGAACGCCATATACCGTGCTCTTCAAGACGCCAAAGCCTGTGTTCGTTATTTCAGGGCAGATGTTGCAGCAACCAACACATACAACATTGATCCAAATAAAATCATCATCGGTGGACAAGGAACAGGAGGTTATGTTGCGGTTAACTACATCAGTTTGGATAAAACTGCTGAAATCAACCTACCAAAGTTCCTGAGTGGTGTAACCGACCCCACATACGGATATGTTGCAGGGCAATCATATGTAAACCAAGCCGTGCTTGGTGATTTTGATGGCTATGGTGGAATACCTCAGCTTAACAACCCCAACAACTCACCAGGCTTCCCAAACAACGTACAGTTCGCCTTTAATCTTGGCGGCGCATTGGGTGACAGCACATGGCTTGAGCCTGGAGATGCTCCAACAGTTGCCATGCACGTAGTTGGAGACCCCTTCGCTCCTTATAGCCAAGGAATCGTATTTGTTCCAGGCAATCCTCCCCAGTCAGTTGTAGACGTAATCGGTTCACAAAAAATAATTCAATTCGCAAACCAATACGGTAATAATGACTGCTTCAAGAACGCCGGTTTCCAAGACCCATATACCTTGGCAGCCAATAACTACAATGGAGGTCTTGACGGACTTTATCCGTTCGTGACTGTTCCAGCAGTTCAAGCTGGTCCTTGGGAATGGTATGATTCAACTACGGTTGTTAATGGAGCAAATGCTTTGGGGCAAAATGGTGTAGGAATTTGGTCAAACTCTTTGCTTACCAACCCTGACATGTCGAAGACTAAAGCGCTTTCCTATATCGACACGGTTATGAACTACCTGAATCCTCGTATCGTATATTGCTTGAACCTGCCAACAGGAGTCAGCGAGTTGGAAACAGCTTCCCAGCTGATTCGTGTTTCTCCAAACCCTGCAACCGATTATGTTCGCGTTGACCTGTCTTCTTTAAACACAGATGTGAAATCCATACAACTTTTGGATGTTTCAGGTAGAATTGTTAAAGAAGTTGTAGCAACCGAAAAGCGCGCATATGATCTGAGCAGAGACAACTTGAGTTCGGGGACTTACTTCGTGAAAGTGATATTGTCTTCCGGAGAAGTGAATAAAAAGCTCGTTTTACAATAAAGTGTAATTGTAATCTTGAAAAAGGCTGCCAAATCGGCGGCCTTTTTCTTTTTCAGCCATTACAAGCAGAGACGCCCGCAATAAAACCTGTTGTCCAAGCAGCCTGAAAGTTAAAGCCACCTGTAACTCCATCTATATCCAATACCTCACCAGCGAAATGGATACCTGGATGTTTTTTACACTCCATTGTTTTGAAATCAATCTCCTTGAGTGAAACTCCTCCACATGTAACGAATTCCTCTTTGAATGTGGTCTTGCCAACGACATTCATACGCGTTGCTTTGATTGAATCAACCAACCTGTTTGTTGCTTGCTTGGAAAGGTTCCCCAGATCCAAGCCAATCGGGATACCCGACAGTTCGCACAGTCTTTCAAAAAGGCGTGAGCTGATTCCGTCAAGCCTAATTGTTTCAATTTTCTTAGATGGCTGTTGTTGTGAAAATGTACGAAGTTGGGTTCGCAAAGTATCCTGAGAAACTTCGGGCAACATGTCAACTTGCACTTCAAAAGAATAATTAGACTCCTGCAACATACGAGCAGCAACAGAGCTGCATTTCAAAACGGCAGGCCCACTTAATCCCCAATGAGTAAATAGCAAAGGACCTTGCACGGCTATTTTGGAGCCGCTAATGGAAACAACCGCATCCTGAACCGAAACGCCCATCAAATCCAGATAAGGAGAATCAGGGATATTAAATGTGAAGAGCGAGGGGACCGGATATACTATTTGAATCCCCATCGACTGAAGCCAATTGTACGATTCCGGTTTTGAACCTCCACCAGTGGTTACAATAATCTTGCTAGCCTGCAAGGTGTTATTTTTTGAATGTATGATGAATCCCGTTGAAGAGGGCGAAATACTATCGACAGCGAATCCAAGCTTTACTTCAACACCTAAACGGTCAGCCTCATCCAGTAAGCAATCAATAATGGAACCAGAATCGTCGCTAACAGGAAAAACCCTTCCATCTTTTTCTATCTTCAAACTCACACCTCTATCCTCAAACCAATTCATGGTATCCTGATTGTTAAACCTGGTAAATGGACCTCTAAGCTCCTTGTGACCACGAGGGTAACCATCCAACAAGCCTTGCAATGTTGTAACGCCATTGGTAACGTTGCATCGTCCGCCTCCGGAAACTCGAACTTTGGAAAGCACCTTATTGCCTTTTTCCAATATTGTAACCTTGCAACCTTGTGAAGCAGCATTTATTGCAGCGAAGAATCCTGCTGCTCCACCACCTATAACGCAAATCATGGCACCCTGGTCATTTGATTGATGACAATGGAATGATCTGGGAAAACCTTCGTCAAAGAGGCTCTATCAGCAAGTTCAAAATCACGGAAGTCAAAGCCTGGAGCTACAGTGCAACCTACCAACGACCAAGTCCCTCCAGCCAGCACTCGCGAACCGAACCAATGCCCTTTAGGTACTGTATATTGATAATTACCCTTTCCAATGCAAGTTGATATTAGTTTGCCATCGGGTGTTATTTCAATGATTTCAAATGGATCACCTTCGTAAAAATGCCATGTTTCGTCGGATTTGATTCGATGCAAGGCGGAAAAGCTATCGGAGGTAATCAAAAAATAGATTGATGTGGCATAGCTGCGACCTGCGGGAAAATCGCCATTATCGGTAAAACTGGAATCACACCTGTATGTTTCCCTGAACCATCCTCCTTCGGGATGTGGTTGGAGATTGAGACTTTCTATCAGCTCTTGGGATGTTGGCATAGGATGAAAAAGAGGTTAATGTGAAAGGAGTTATTTGCGAGGATGAAACTGTAAAATAGCACTACGAAGGTACTCCCTATCCAAGTGGGTGTATATCTCTGTGGTTGTGATGGACTCATGTCCGAGCATTTCTTGAACAGCCCTCAAATCGGCACCACCTTCGATCAAATGGGTAGCAAAAGAGTGGCGGAATGTATGCGGGCTAATGTTCTTTTTGATTCCAGCTCGTACTACTAGGTCCTTTATGATAGTAAATACCATTACTCTAGTAAGCTTGGCTCCCCTCCTGTTCAAGAAAAGGAAATCTTCATTTCCAGGCTTGATTTGCAAATGGTTTCTGTAGCCGTTTTCATAGATACCTATTTGTTTGATCGCAACGCTACCAATGGGAACTAAACGCTCCTTGTTCCCCTTACCAACAACACGCAACAGACCTATTTCAGGATGGAGATTTGACTTTTTCAATCCAACCAACTCAGAAACACGCAACCCCGAACTATAAAGCGTTTCCAACATTGCTTTATTTCGTTCGCCTTCGGGTTTGCTGAGATCGATGGTGGCAATAATGGTATTTATCTCATCGACTGTAAGGAAATCAGGCAGTTTTCGACCAAGTTTTGGTCCTTCCAACAGTGTTGTTGGATCGTCGGTAACAACATTCTCCAAAAGCAGGTATTTGTAGAATGATTTGATGCCCGATAAGACGCGTGCTTGGGACCTGGAGCCCATTCCCAATTCATTGATCCACTTCAAGAAATCCTGAAGATGTTGTAAGGTCATCTTATCCGGACCAATAGGTTGGGAAAGTGTCTGGACGAATTGATGCAGCTTTTCGATGTCATGCTCATAAGCATCAACCGAATTCCCCGAAAGGGATCGCTCCAATTGCAGGTAGCTCCTGAAACCCTTGATGTATGAAACCCAACTCACGAGGTAAATTTAGCAAATGCCCCTTTAACCTATATTTGCATCATTATGCGAATCGCAATCATAAACGGACCAAACTTGAACCTAGTAGGTATTAGGGAGCCGGATGTTTATGGGAATAAGAGCATGGATGGCTTCATTTCGAGCCTAAAAAAGAAGTATCCGGACGTAGAATTGATTTATTTGCAATCAAACCTAGAGGGGGAAATCATCAACTTCCTGCAATCGCAAGGCTTTTCCAGCGATGGCATCATACTCAATCCAGGAGGATATACGCATACATCCGTGGCCATTGCGGATGCGGTTGCAGCAATAAAAACCCAAGTTATAGAAGTGCACATCTCCAATACTCAAGCTCGTGAAGAGCAGCGGCACATCTCTTTAATAAGCAAATACTGTAAAGGAAGCATTTCCGGCTTGGGACTGGAAGGCTACGAGTTAGCACTAACTTGGTTGATAAACCAAGCCAAACAGTAAGCTGATTCGGATTTTAGAGGTATTACTAAACTAAAATTAGTTTAGCATCACAGGCATCACCAGCATCAACAAACTTTCCTCAGGCTTGCTTTCTGCATCGGATGGTGTGAGGATACCTGCTCGATTTGGCATCGACATCTCCAAATTCACCATCTCACAACCAAGATTTGTAAGCATATCTGAGAGGAAACGGGCGTTGAATGCAATTTCCATGTCCTGTCCGCTGAATTCGCAAGAGAGGTTCTCACTACCCTCGCTGTTGTAATCGACGTCCTCTGCGGAAATTCGCAAATCAGAGCCGGATATTTTCAAACGAACCTGGTGAGTTGATTTGTTGGAGAACAAGGAAACACGACGAATGGAATTCAGGAACGCGTCGCGTGATATGGTCAACTTATTCGGGTTATCCAATGGAATAACCGCTTCGTAATTTGGATAACGGCCATCAATCAATCGGCAAATCAAACTGAAATTATCAAATGCGAAGAATGCGTTAGACTCATTGTAGTCAATTTTCACCTTGGACTTCAATCCTGCCAATGCTCCTTTCAACAAACCTAAAGGTTTGCGGGGAACGATGAAAGATGCTGAACGTGCGGAACGCACATCGGACCTACGGTATCTAACCAATCGATGGGCATCGGTGGCGACGAATGTTGTGTTTTCAGAACTGAGTTGGAAAAACACGCCAGACATCACTGGGCGCAGTTCATCGTTACCTGTGGCGAAAATGGTTTTGTTGATGGCTTCCAACAAAACCTCAGCAGGCATTTCGATTGAATTAGGCTTGTCGATGACTGGAATCTTTGGGAATTCTGCTCCGTCCTGACCAGCCAATTTGAACTTACCATTGTTTGTGGTAAGGTCGATTTGGTAAGTCTTTTCGTTAACGGTAAATGTGACTGGAAGATCGGGAAGCGTCTTCATCACATCCAATAAGATTTTGGCAGGAATAGCAATCAAGCACGACTCCTTGGAGGTAACCTCAACCGTGGTGGTCATGGTGGACTCCAAGTCAGAGGCTGAAATGGTGAGTTGGTCATTTTTCACATCGAAAAGAAAATTCTCCAGAATAGGCAATGGGCTATTACTGTTGAGAGCTCCGCTAACTGATTGCAGATGACGAAGTAGTGTGTGACTGGAAATTATGAACTTCATATTAAACTCGGTTTAGTTGGTTTTTACCAGATAAGTGACAAATATAGTGGATTCCTAGATAGGTTATTTGGAATTGTTTATGACTTGAAAATCAGAAGGTTTCAAGAACAGTCTTTCAAAGGAAAAATATTGGACAATGATAAGCGAAGTATCCTTGTTCAAAGTAGCGGTCATACGATCGATATCATATGGGTATGGGGTTCCATCTTCCATGGACAAATTGACGGTTTGTGTGGTAATAGGACGTCTCCAAAGATCGATCCTGGATGTGTCTCCGTTATTTTTAATCATCACAATAGAACGGAAAGGGGTTTGTGCCCTAAGAGAATCACGTTGATTTGGCAGCAGGCTTTTTTCCAAACCTTCGAAATTCAACACTCGATACTTCTGTAAGTAGTCAGTGATTTTATCCTGACTTATGAATGAAACAGGCTTTTCATAGCCATCAAACAATGCATAATCACCTGAAGCCTGATCACGTTCAATTCTGAATGCAAAACCTGCGCGCTCACGATCTGCAACTGACAAGCTTACCAATTGTCCCTCAGCCAAGCGAAAGACATTTTTCACAATCCAATCCGCCCTTTCGGTTATGTAACGAGGGGTCAGATAACCATCGAAACCGGCAATATTGGTTATGTAGGGTACTGTTGAGTTTTCCATGTACATGTATGTACCCAATTGATCGGGTGTAGGCCCACCTACGTAATATGTCTTGACCTTGCCTTCAGATGTATACAACTCCACTTTCACACCTTTTGCAGCGATACTTTTAATGATATTGTTATAAGCCTTCTTACCTACAGGACTCCAAACCTCCACATCATGTATTGTTTCAAGCAATAGATTGATGGCATCCGGCCTAGCCCAGTGCGAGCCATTAACCATCCATTCATCCTTTGACCTCCTGTCGAGCGTGATTTGTTTTCCAGCCTTATCTGCCAAAAAAACACGAGTGATAGATGCCGTATCCTTGAAGGCAAAGTCTCGAAGCTCCTGACTCATGGTACCAGAGCTTTTAGTATAAAAGAAATACGCTGATGCGGCCAAAAGCAATACAGCCACAGATATCAAAATTGAATTCTTTTTCATTTCAAACCGGAGTTGCGGACAGAGGCAAAGCGCCTGCGTCGTGAATAAAGTTTAATGGATGCGAAGAGACCCACTAGCAGCAATGGAGCCATGGCATTAACCAGCTGCCATTTCAGTCTTTCATCCTGCAACCTGGCCCTATCAAGCAAACGAAGTCGCAACTCTTTCGACCGAACTTCCATCAACCCGGAGTCGTCGCAGAGGTAATCGATGCAATTCATGATGAAATTCCGATTGCCGAACATTTGGCCTGTGTATCGATCTTCTCCTAAGGGTATTATCATTCCCTTACGGGTTCTATTTTGAATCACATCGCCATCGGCTACAACAATCATGGCAGTTGTATCGCTAAGTTCTTTGAAACCGATGGCGGAATCTTGAGCGATAGTCTCAGGGATACGATTCTTGAAATTGGAAGTGAATTGGCCCTCGAGCAACATAGCGGTTGTTTTAGGACCTGAATTGAATCTTTTCGCATCCGGTTTTTCTCTCAAAAGATCCAAACTGATTCGCACAGGAGCATTGTATACTTTGGAATATTCTGAAGTCGAGAGCAGCGGGGTTTTACGTACCTCGTCTTTCCCGACTGCGTCTACTGTGGAAACAAACTCATGTTTTATTGCATTGAGGTTTTTGACAACAGGATGTGTGGATGACGGAATGATCACGGGAAAGAAATTCCATGGAATGAGTGTTTGCATGGGCTTGTTTCCGGCTTGACCCGTTACTACCGGTATTGGTGCGGATTGAAGATCAAGCACCAGGTCATGATTGATCCTTGCGCCATATCTGAAAAGCATGTCGTCCAAGTTCAATTCAGATGCTATACCAACGGTCTCATCGCTACGCTCCAAACTGTCCATTGTGGCAATTACTCCGTCCAATAACCAAAGCACCTTCCCACCTTTCATCACATATTGGTCAATGACAAATTTGTCTTTTTCAGAAAAGGCGGAATCGGGTGCGGCTACTACCACGGCTCGATACCCGTTGAGAGAACCCAACTGGCCATCCATTCTTTTTCGCTCTACCAGATAGAAAGTTTGCAGCTCCCTTGTGATGTCGGCTAACGATTGACTGCTTGCTTCTCCGTGACCCTCCAATAGGCAAATTATTTGAGGATATTTCAGTGTTAATTTTCGTATGGCGTTGGTGAAACCGAACTCAAGAGCCTGTATGGAGTTATTTAGCATCTCATCTGGCGAGGCCCCTATTTGATCCTGAAGCAACATCACTGGAAGCTCTTCTCCACGATAGGTAACCAAAGCACCAGGAAAAATCACTTGCTGGGAAGTTTCATCGCCTGCTTTGGATTGCAAGGTTGTTGGTTGTATGCCTTTTGATGCCAATTGACGGTACAACTGCTCGCGCTGCTCCTTATCCGAATAACTTGATGGATTGATGAATTCGTACTCAATGTTACCATCCGAATAATACCTGAGTTCATCCAGCATCTCCCTGCTTGCAGTTTGGAGTCGCTGGAATGCAGGAGGGAAATCGCCATCCAAATAAACCTTGACATAAATAACATCCTCCAAGCCTGACATTATTTTCTTTGTGACAGGGGAAAGCGTGAATCTCTTTTCGGATGTCAAGTCGAATCGGGTGAACAAGAACGATGACAAGACATTGGCCAGGATGATGATCAACAACAGAAGGAACATTCGACCCAAATGCTGTAGCTTGGGGGAACGTGAGCTTCGTTTGCCATCTTTAATATCTGCGTTCACCATTTTCTTGATTCAAGCACAGTTCTTGTAAGGGTGACAAATAGTGCAATCAATGACAGGAAATAGATCATATCCCTTGTGTCAATCACTCCCCTACTCATGGAAATGTAATGGGAATTTATTCCTAGGAGTTCTATGGTGTTTGCTACGCTTCCCGATCCTATCAGGCCGGAAATGGAATCAAATCCCGCGTAGAAAAAGAAGCATAGGAAGAGCGCTATGATGAAAGCAATTACTTGATTGTCGGATATCGAGGAAGCAAACAAGCCGATAGAGACGAATCCTGCTCCTAAGAAGAACAATCCAATGTAGGACCCCATAACCCCTCCCACGTCTACATTACCAATTGGTACAGCCAGATACCAAACGGCTATGAAATAAAAAACGGTAGGCAACAGCGAAAAGAGAACCAATACCACTCCTGCGAAATATTTCGCCAACACAATTTGAAGTTCGGTTAGCGGTCGTGTGAGCAGCAACTCAATGGTTCCGGATTTACGCTCCTCCGAAAAAAGCTTCATGCAGACGGCGGGTACGAGGAACATATAAACCCATGGGGTTATTATGAATAAAGGGTCAAGGCTAGCATAACCAGCATCCATGATTGAAAACTGATTATCGGGAAAAACCCATAGGAATAACCCGATAGTTGCCAAAAAAACGATGATAACCACGTATCCGATGAGCGAGTTCAGAAAACCGTTGATCTCTTTTTTTAGGAGGGCGAACATCGTGGTGGTGGATGGTGTAAAGTTAGGAAACAGTGGTGGTATTTAAACCTCCAGATGTAAGGTCTTTTTCAACGGATAGGCTCCAAGCCAAAGGCTTGGCAACGAACAGAGGCTTTACGGATGCCCAAGTCGAATTGAACAGGTTTGAGTTTCTGTAATCTTCCAAATTGGCTGCAGCCTCCCATCGACTGATCGTAAAAAAAACACCGGGATTCGACGAGTCCTGCAAAAGTTCGAGACCCAAGCATCCGGGGAACGAGCGAATACTTGAACAAACATCCTCAAACAACTCCATAAACAGCTGAACTCGCCCGGGATCAATCTCCAATTTAACTATGCGTGTGATCATCTGAATTCAACCCTTACCATGTCACCGTAACCAATCCCCATCAACTCCCCTGCATTTCCTTCACGGATTGCCAATTCCACATAGCCCGATTCATTGTAAATGGCAACCCAGTCTCCGAGCACAACCGATTGATAGGATGGCTGAATGGAAGATATCGTGCCACTGCCTTTCCGTACAAATATCTCATAATTCCGACCTTTAGTACAAGACTCCAACAACTCGCGTGAGATGTTAGTCACTACATTTCCAAAACCATCCACCATAATCACAGCGCCCCGAATCGAATAGTCGTCTACAGAGGGCTTCATGTTGGCTAGTGAAACGAGATTCTTAACGGGCTCTCCCATATTGGAAACATCTCCTCCTTTAACCAGGAAAGCGGCGGATGCAGCCAACAGGTCGGATTTAAGATTCACTTTTTGCCCCGTGTTATCCAAAACATGATAGGAGGAGTTGGGCATCTCATCGAACATCAAAGAGAACACTCCATCATCTGGCCCCAAAAAACCATGGCCCTCATGTTGAACGGCCATCAGCTTAGGCGGTTCGTTTTGCATACCTGTACCAATCACCGATATGATATGAACGGAGTTGGAAGGGAATCTATGCCAAGTGTTTCGCAGGATAAAGGCAGCTTGAATTGTGTTGAATTGTTCTACCTCGTGACTCACATCAACTACTGTACAACCCGGAACCAAAGAATAAATCCGCCCCTTGAGAGCTCCAACATAAAAATCCTTTGTTCCCCAGTCGGTTGTTAGTGTTATTATGGGTGATGCCACCTCGGTATTGCCTATATTTGAAACACAAAGTTACAGTAAGCTGTTTGTCCTAGAGACCATTTTGCATCGAATTAACAACACCAGGCCAATACTCACAACACATTGGTTAACAACTGAAAAGCGACTGTTTTTAAAAGTTCAAGATCACAACCATTAAATTAATAATTTGAAAGAGATTACTATTCCAGCATTGCAGAACCCAGTGGATTTTTTTGGTGTCAATGACGCCAACTTAGAATTGCTTCGCAAGAAATTTCCATCCTTGAAAATCATATCAAGAGGCAGTGATTTAAAGTTGATTGGGGAGGATGATTTGGTAGAAAGAGCCGAGGCCGTCGTCATGGAAATGGTACAGGCTTATGAATCACGCGGGCGGGTAGACCATACATTCGTTGCCGATTTGCTGCAGGGAAAATCAGAAAAAAACGCACCATTGCCCGCAAGCGGGGAGAGCGACATCATTGTTTACGGGCAACATGGGTTGGTAGTCAAAGCCCGAACGCCCGGACAACGGAGATTGGTAACCTCCTGTAATCGCAACGACATCACTTTCGCAATTGGCCCTGCAGGAACAGGAAAAACCTATACAGCAGTAGCCTTGGCGGTTCGTGCATTAAAGAACCGCGAAATCAGACGCATTATACTGACTAGACCAGCAGTTGAGGCAGGTGAGAACCTTGGTTTCCTACCTGGAGATTTGAAAGAAAAAATCGATCCTTATTTGAGGCCTTTATATGACGCCTTGATGGATATGATTCCAGGGGAAAAACTGCAGTCATTCATAGCAAATGGAACCATTGAAGTAGCTCCGTTGGCCTTCATGCGAGGAAGAACGTTGGATAACGCCTATGTAATCCTTGATGAGGCCCAAAACGCCACGCAAAGTCAATTGAAAATGTTCCTCACCCGTATGGGACCATCCGCCAAAATGGTAGTTACAGGGGACGTCACTCAAATCGATTTACCCAAAAACACTCCATCAGGATTGGTACAGGGTTTGTCGCTTTTGAATGGCATTGAGGGAATCGGATTTGTGTTTCTAGACGGATCTGATGTGATACGACACAGGTTGGTTCGCGAAATCATCGAGGCTTACAAAAAGGAAGACTGAGTAAGCCACAAATGATATTCAAAATAAAAGAGCCGGGCATTTTGCCCGGCTCTTCATTTATCAATTTGATTGTTTTACTTGGCTGAATCAACTACGGCTTTGAAAGCGTCTGGGTTGTTCATAGCTAAATCTGCGAGAACCTTGCGGTTAAGCTCGATGCCTTTTGCATGCAGACTACCCATCAATTGGGAATATGACATTCCATGCAAACGTGCTCCAGCGTTAATACGCTGAATCCACAAAGCGCGGAAATTACGTTTCTTGGTTTTACGATCGCGATAGGCGTATTGCAAACCTTTCTCAACCGTGTGTTTGGCTACGGTTAAAACATTACCGCGAGCACCCCAATTACCCTTTGCGAGCTTGAGGAGTTTTTTTCTTCTGGCTTTTGAAGCCACTGAATTAACGGACCTTGGCATTTTAATTCTGTTTTTTGGTGATAGCGACCGGATTTAATCCGACACTTTAGCTACTTCCCTGGTTAATAATTGATGATTAATTTCTTTTAAGCGGAGAGCATACGGGCAACACGGGCGTGGTCAGATTTGTCGACCAGACCGGCATTTGTAAGTGCGCGTTTACGCTTGGTGCTCATCTTGGTGAGGATGTGGCTTTTGAAAGCGTGCTTCCTCTTGATTTTACCAGAACCGGTGTAAGAAAATCTCTTCTTGGCACTGGAGTTTGATTTCATTTTTGGCATTGAATTACCCTCGGGTTTTTAGTATTTACGAATTACTTTTTAATCTTTTTCGGTAATGGAGCCAGGTGCAAAAACATCCTGTTTCCTTCTAACTTTGGCAACATTTCAACTTTACCGTATTCCTCCAGTTCCTGAGCGAACTTAAGTAGAATGATTTCTCCCTTTTCCTTGTAGGCGATGGTTCTGCCTTTGAAGTGAACATAAGCCTTTACTTTGGCGCCCTCCTCGAGGAATTTGATCGCGTGCTTGACCTTGAAATTGAAATCATGTTCATCGGTGTTGGGTCCGAACCTGATTTCCTTCATTACCGACTTGGCGGTCTTAGCTTTAACTTCCTTTTCCTTCTTCTTCTTCTCGTAGATGAACTTTTGATAGTCTACAATCCGACAAACGGGAGGATCTGCATTGGGCACGATTTCCACCAAGTCTAGTTCGCGCTCCTTGGCCAATCTGCGAGCTACTTCCAAAGAATAAACATCAGCTTCGATGTTTTCACCCACCAAACGAACCTTTGGCGCAGTTATATCTTCGTTGATGTTATGTTCGTTTTCTTTTTTCTGAAAACGATTGGGCCTTGGACCTCTGGGCTTTGGTGGACCCGACGGCTTTTTAAAGAATGTTGAAATGTGTTACCTCCTTCTGTGTTGGTTTGACTTCAATTAATTTCCTGACATGCGAGCTTTTACATCATCCAAGATCATCTCGCTGAACTTTTCAAACGACATAGAACCCATGTCGCCTTGACCATGTTTGCGAACAGACACCGTGTTTTCTGCTGCCTCTTTCTCCCCAACTATCAGCATATAAGGCACTTTGCGAATTTCGGCGTCCCTGATTTTTTTTCCGATTTTTTCGTCCCGTTCGTCTACGGAGGCGCGAATATCGGAATTTTTAAGGAATTCTGAAACCTTGTGGGCGTAATCGTTGTATTTCTCGCTGATTCCCAATATGATAACCTGTTCAGGTGACAACCATAAGGGGAAATTTCCGGCGCAATGCTCTATCAACACGGCGATAAATCGCTCCATTGAGCCAAAAGGGGCACGATGGATCATCACTGGCCTGTGTTTTTGGTTATCGGCCCCTGTGTATTCCAACTCAAAGCGCTCAGGCAAATTGTAGTCAACTTGGATGGTACCAAGCTGCCATTTGCGACCAAGTGCATCTTTTACCATGAAGTCCAACTTGGGTCCATAAAAAGCAGCCTCTCCGGTTTCAACTACGGTGTTCAAACCTCGTTCAGCCGCCGCCTCAACAATGGCTCTTTCGGCTTTTTCCCAATTTTCATCGGTTCCGATGTATTTGGTCTTGTTCTCGGGATCGCGCAAGGATACCTGTGCAATGAACTCCTTAAAATCGAGAGCTCGGAATACGAACAGGACCAAGTCAATCACCTTGATGAACTCATCCTTGACTTGATCGGGACGGCAAAACAAGTGGGCGTCATCTTGGGTGAATCCACGAACACGAGTCAGGCCATGCAGTTCTCCGCTTTGCTCGTATCTGTAGACCGTTCCAAACTCCGCATAACGGATTGGAAGCTCCTTGTAGGAATGCGGTTTACTCTTGTAAATTTCACAATGGTGAGGGCAATTCATGGGCTTCAGGAAAAACTCTTCCCCTTCTGCCGGTGTACGTATAGGCTGAAAAGAGTCAGCCCCGTATTTCTCATAGTGTCCTGATGTCACATACAGGTCTTTGTTACCAATGTGAGGGGTGACAACAGGTAAATATCCAGCTTTAAGCTGTGCTTTTTTGAGAAATTGCTCTAACCGGTCGCGCAACTGGGCTCCCTTAGGTAACCAAAGCGGCAGCCCCATCCCAACCTTTTCAGAGAAAGTAAACAGTTCCAATTCTTTTCCCAGCTTACGATGATCCCTCTTCTTGGCCTCTTCCAGCAAGGTCAGATACTCGGTAAGTTCTTTCTGCTTTGGGAAAGTGATTCCATAAATACGGGTGAGTTGCTTGCTTTTCTCATCACCTCGCCAGTACGCACCCGCTACACTCATCAGCTTTACTGCCTTGATTGATCCCGTATCAGGAATATGGGGACCTCGACACAAGTCTGTGAAATTCCCTTGAGAATAGAAGGTAATGGTGCCATCTTGTAAATCCTTGATCAAATCCAACTTGTATTGATCTCCTTTCTCAGTGAAATATTGAAAGGCTTCCTCTTTGGACACTTCGCGGCGTACGAATTGACTGGATTGCCGAGCCAACTCCAACATTTTGTCCTCAATCTTTTTGAAATCTTCGGAAGAAATTGGCTGATCGCCCGGATCGACGTCATAGTAAAATCCGTTTTCTATGGGAGGACCGATTCCAAATTTGATTCCAGGGAAAAAGGTTTCCAATGCTTCCGCCATCAAGTGTGCGGATGAGTGCCAAAAAGTGGACTTACCTTCGGAATGGTCCCAAGTCAAAAGCTCCAATGTGCCATTGGAATTAAGCGGACGTGATGCGTCTATAACTTGACCGTTGAACTTGGCGGCCAAAACATTTCTGGCCAATCCCTCGCTGATGCCTTTGGCAATATCCATCGAGGTGGTACCGACTGGTTTTTCCAGGATCTTTCCGTCGGGCAGGGTAATTTGTATCATGGTTTAAAAATATAGGCTGCAAAGGTAGTCATTGGAGACGCTGTTGGTCAAGTAGCAACAGTCGCAAACGAAAAAGGGTCGCATCTTAACGAAGCGACCCTTTTCTTACCGGTGGAACAAATCAGGAAAGGTGCTTGCTCACGAGTTTGGTCATGTCAAACATGCTCACCTGGCCTTTGCCTCCGAAAACTTTCTTCAAATTCTCATCAGCATTGATCATGCGGCGATTTTTAGCATCTTGAAGTTTGTGCTTCTTGATGTATGCCCAAAGGTTTTTAACAACCTCGGTACGGGGCATAGCTTTGTTACCCACAACTGCAGCTAGGGCAGCGCTTGGGGTCATAGCCTTCATAAACGCAGCATTAGGCTTACGCTTTACTTTTGGCTTAGCAGCTTTCTTAGGAGCAGCTTTCTTAGCAGCTTTCTTAGGAGCAGCTTTCTTAGGAGCAGCCTTCTTGGCTACTTTTTTCTTTGGGGCAGCTTTCTTAGCTACCTTCTTGGCACCGGCTTTCTTAGCGGGGGCCTTTTTTGCTTTTTTTGCCACTGTTTTTAAGATTTTTTTGGTTAAACCTGATGCAAATAAAAACAGATACTGAGAGCAGAAAACAACAGCGCAGGAAAAGTTATTTACAACCCAAACATCTCTCAAACTGAACTGAAAACACCGATTTCACCTCTGAAATTTGCAATCAAAGCAAAAATTAATTCAAATATTATTAACTCTAAAACAACTGCGCCACAGTCTTTTTGAGGATTTTTAGAATGAACCAAAGGGGAGGTAATGCAACCGCTCGCTCTTTCAAGTCTCAAAAGAGGGTCAAGAAACCATTGTTAATAACCTTGAATAAGCAGGATACACGAAAGTGCTTTCCGAGACAGGAATTCACTTAACGACTTAGAATACTAGCTATGTCTGGAGGAAAATAGAGTGCACTTTTCATGACCTTCCCGTCCTCTCGCCTAATCGGTTTACCATCGGCGTCCAACTTACTCATGTTGCTGCGGTGTATTTCCTCAAAAACCTCGACGATCTTATGTTGCAACCCATGGGATATGATAGTTCCGCAAAGGATATACAGCTTATCTCCCAAGGCATCCGCCACCAAAGTCAGGTCGTTATTCCGTGCGGCTTCGAGATATTCGTCATTCTCTTCTGCCATCAAACGGTGGCGCAATGCGATTTTATCCTCTCCAATATGGGCTGATGGAGGCACGTTGTGGTCTAGCCCGAAAACCTCGTGGAACTCTTGGACCTTTCCTATGATATCTCTGAAATCCGACATGTTTATTTAAGTTTGAATGACTCCTACATTATAGTCTTGGGTAATCGGGGAATGGTTGGCCATCTCGATACCCATTGAGATCCATTTGCGTGTTTCAAGTGGATCAACTACGGCATCAACCCAAAGCCTGGAAGCAGCATAATACGGCGAAGTCTGAGTGTTATATCGATCCGTTATGGTCTTAAGCAATTCAGCCTCCTCCTCGGGTGTCACCTCCTTCCCTTGAGCTTTCATTGAACTTACTTGTATCTGCAGAAGGGTTTTGGCTGCTTGAGCGCCACCCATTACCGCAATTTGAGCCGAGGGCCATGCGGCGATTAATCGTGGGTCATAAGCTTTCCCACACATGGCATAGTTGCCAGCACCATAAGAGTTACCTACAATGATGGTGAACTTTGGCACTACAGAGTTAGACATGGCATTTACCATTTTAGCTCCATCCTTGATTATGCCACCATGCTCAGAACGGCTTCCCACCATGAAACCGGTAACATCCTGCAGAAAAACCAATGGAATTTTCCGCTGATTGCAATTCATAATGAATCGGGCGGACTTGTCGGCCGCATCGCTATATATCACCCCTCCTAATTGCATTTCGCCCTTCTTGCTTTTTACCACTTTGCGTTGGTTGGCAACAATACCCACCGCCCAGCCGTCGATACGGGCCAAACCACAAAGTATAGACTGACCATATAGCTCCTTATACTCGTCGAACTCGGAATTATCCACCAAACGCATAATCACCTCCCTCATATCGTAAGGCTTTTCACGTTCTGCCGGCATGATTCCATAAAGCTCCCTTTCATCAAGCTTGGGTTTAGCACCTTCAATTCGATCAAAACCCGCTTTTTCAAAAGACCCGACCTTATCCATGATCTTCCGTATGTAATCCAAACACGCCTGATCAGAAGGGAACTTATTGTCGGTTACGCCTGAAATCTCGCATTGGGTGGTGGCTCCTCCGAGCGTTTCATTATCAATATCCTCACCGATTGCAGCCTTTACCAAGTAAGATCCAGCCAAAAAGATCGAACCGGTTTTATCTACAATCATCGCCTCGTCACTCATAATAGGCAAATAGGCGCCACCGGCGACACAGCTCCCCATTATGGCTGCAATTTGAAGGATACCTTTGGACGACATTACCGCATTATTTCTGAAAATCCTACCAAAATGCTCCTTATCAGGAAAAATCTCATCTTGCATAGGAAGAAAAACCCCGGCACTGTCAACCAAGTATATGATAGGGAGTCGATTTTCCATGGCAATCTCTTGCGCCCGGAGATTCTTTTTGGCGGTCATTGGGAACCATGCGCCTGCTTTCACGGTAGCGTCATTGGCGACCACGATACACTGCCGGCCACATACATATCCAATAACCACCACAACGCCTGCGGAGGGACAACCGCCTTGCTCGGCATACATACCCTCGGCTGCAAAGGCCCCTACCTCTATCATAGGACGGTCCTTATCCAATAAATAGGAAATTCTCTCGCGGGCCAAAAGCTTACCTTTTTCCTTTTGTTTGGCCGCATTTTTTGGCCCGCCCCCTATTTCAAAAACAGACAAACGGCTTTTCATTTGATAAACCAAAGTCTTATTGAAATCCTCGTTTCTGTTGAATTCTAGGTTTTGAGCCTGGGTTTCTATAGCCATATGAATGATTTTCAGGGCAAATATATGCTATGCATTTCATAATGAAGGAACCTCAATAGCAAGAAATCAATCATACAATGCAACTTAAAAAACAATTAAAACCCTACCAAAAGACATAAATAACGACTTAACATTGAAAAAAACTTAAATCATTATATTTGCTCAAAATAATAAACAGATGACAAGAACTATCCGACCCAATATTCTTCTGGCAATTGCATCATCCATGATGTTATGGTCTTGTGGGGGAGAAACTGCAACTGAAAAGGGAATCGCAGCAGAGCAAACAGACACTACCGCAATTGACGAAGTAGCGGCATTTCAATTTTCATACACCATTGGAAGCCTACCTTCACCGCTCACCATTTTTGATGAGATTACCAAATCAAACCTGGAAGTCGACACCCGCTTACTAAATCCAGTATCCAACGTCGAAAAATACACTTCTCCTGTAAAGCAGGCCCTCAACTACGGAATATACGGTGTAGACCTCGCCTATCTCGTAATAAATGAAAAAAACAGCGAGATTTACCCTTACTATTCTGCAGCAAAAGACTTGTCAGATGAAATCGGAATCGGAGACCTGTTTGAAAAATTCTCCAGTCGTTTCAAAGAAGCTAAAGAAGAGCGCGACACCTTGGCCCGCGTAGTGGATGAGGCTTATGCAGCAACAGACACATATCTGAGATCGAACGAAAGGCTTGAAACCGCTAGCATGATACTTGCCGGAAGTTGGCTGGAATGCCAATTCATACTTACCAGCCAATTGAGAAAAGAAACAAAGAATCCGCAAAACGAAAAACTGTTTTCCCGTGTATGGGAACAGCAGGTTTATCTGGATAACATTACAAAAGCACTTTCCGAATTCGCTGGAAACAAAGACTTGACTGAAGTCAACAAACAGTTCGGGGAGCTTTTGAATATGTACAAAGAATTGCCTGAGGTTGACAAAATCGATGCCACTCAATTGAACAAATTGAATGAAAAAATATCGAGCCTCAGAAACATGATCATCGGATAATCTGATCTGAATCAAAAAAACAAAAAGGGAAGCCCAGTCTTCCCTTTTTTAGTTTAATACATAGCCCACTAGAATATGAGTGAGAAAATCCTGAATGCTATGATGCAATTGTTTGCAATTGTTGCAAACAAGGAGTCTTTGAGCGAAAACGGCAAGCGTGTAGTTGAAGCCTTTTTAGCACAGTTGGTGAGCTTGTCACTAAGAAAAAAATACCTGGATTTTTTCAACGAGCAACTTTTCATTCTTGAGGGGAAGAAGGCTTCAGGCGAGCGAGTAAAAAGAGTTTCCGCAAACTCGGTAAAGGTTCTCAAAATCTGTACTCAAATCAATGAGGAGCTGGATCAAAAACAAAAGTATTTCGCTTTAACAAAACTCATAGAGTTCGCAAATAGCGTGGATGACTTCCCTGGTGAACAAGAAAGGGAGTTCATTGAAACAGTAGCAAGCGTTTTCAACATATCTAGGGAAAGCTACAAACTACTCTATGGGTATTGCACGGCAAAAAACAAGGAAGAAATTCCCGACGACTCCAATATTTTGCTTGTCCAAAACGCATTCGAATACAGCCCAACCCATTCCAGAACAAAAACAAATGCAACCTTGGATGGAACCTTGGCGTTCATTTATATACCATCGGAGGGAATGTTATTCGTACGGTATTTCGGGACAATGGACCTCAGGATGAACGGGCAGTCCATTTTAGGTTCGCGGACTTATGTTTTTTCACAGGGATCTGTTATCCGCGAAAGCAAACTGCTTCCCGTTTACCATGGTGATGTAACGAAGATCTTTCTTAAAAAAGCCAACAACGATGCCGTTTCCCTTGACGTCAATATGGTACAATATTGTTTTCCTGAAGGTCGCATCGGCCTTCATCCACTTACCTTTTCAGCCAATTCAGGCAACCTGATTGGTATTATGGGGGGAAGCGGAGCCGGAAAATCCACCCTATTAAACATTTTAAACGGCAATCTATTACCCAAATCAGGAGAAGTGCTTATCAATGGCATAAGCATTCATGAGCATAAAAACGAGTTGATTGACCTCATAGGATACATTCCCCAGGACGACTTACTCATTGAAGAGCTGACCGTTTTCCAAAACTTGTTTTTCAATACGAAGTTGGCACTTCCTGAGCTGTCAGACGATGAAATCCGACAAAAGGTGCACGAACAACTGGAATCGATCGGACTATGGGAAACAAAAGACTTAAAAGTAGGTAGTGTTCTGAACAAGACTCTTAGTGGCGGACAGAGGAAACGTGTCAATATTGCCCTTGAATTGATCAGAAAGCCATCCATCTTGTTCATAGATGAACCAACAAGCGGCTTATCGTCCATGGATTCGGAAAACGTAATGGACCTACTAAAACAACTTACGCTTCAAGGAAAGCTCATTTTTGTGGTTATACACCAACCATCATCCGACATATTCAAATTATTTGACAAACTGTTGATTTTGGATCTTGGCGGATATCCAGCCTATTATGGCAACCCATCAGACAGCTTACTCTACTTCAAAAAAGTATCAAATATCCCTACAGGCGATAGCAGCGAATGCGAAAGCTGTGGCAACATTAATCCGGAGCTCGTTTTTTCAATAATTGAGAATAAGGTTTACAATGAATTCGGCAAACCAACCAACCAACGAAGGATAAAGCCTGAGGAGTGGTATCATTATTTTGAAGACACCCGCTTGCCCAATACGGTCTCGCCAAACAGAGGTGCTCGACCAGAGTCAAAAAAAACCAAACGAAGAATATCCAAGCAAATAAAAGTTTTCCTACAAAGGGATTTGCTCTCCAAGATCAAAAACAAACAATATCTGTTAATCAACCTCCTTGAGGCACCAATCCTGGCATTGGTGTTGGCTTGGTTTTTGAAATACCAGATCCCCGGCCAGAGCTATGTGTTTCAAGAAAACATGAACCTTCCGGTATTCATGTTCATGAGTGTGATTGTAGCGCTTTTCCTAGGCATTACCGTGAGTGCAGAAGAAATCTTCAGAGACAAAAAAATACTCAAACGGGAAGAGTTCCTTGACTTGAGTAGAGGCGGTTATTTGTTTTCAAAAATCGTATTGATGGCTATGATATCTGCCATTCAAACAGCGCTCTTTGTTGGGATAGGAAACTGGATTTTTGAAATAAACAGAATGTTTGGAGATTATTGGGCCATACTTTTCAGCGTTTCGCTTTTCGGAAACCTCCTAGGATTGAATATCTCAGCCACATTCAATTCCGCAGTTACCATATATATCTTGATCCCTTTTCTAGTAATACCACAAATCATTTTTAGCGGAGTAATGGTCAAATATGACAATATGAATCCAAAAATCGCCACCAGTGAGCAAGTACCTTTCATTGGCGATATCATGTCAGCAAGATGGGCCTTTGAAGCCTTGGCCGTAAACCAATTCAAAAACAACACATACCAAACCAATTTTTTTGAATTGGATAAGAAAATGGCTGACATAACTTACAAAAAGGATTATTGGTTAGATAGGATGAACGGAAAGATCGACTCACTTGGAAAGTGTGAAGGCAATGATTACACCAGGGAATCCATAATTAGGGAGATGAAAAAGGAAAACCTAATCCCTTCATCTATAATTACAATTTTGAATAACAAACCGTCTTTAAGCGCTCAATTGGATATTTCAAAGCAGTTGAAAGCCATAACCAAAGAGTACAAATCAGACCTGATTCAACAATTCAAAACCGTTAAGTCCGCGAAAGATCAATTAATAAACGAGTTGAATAATACGCCCGAAAAGGCTGAGTCGTTTAAGAAGTTGAAGCAGGAAAACTACAATGAGCAGCTTGAACAGATGCTAGCCATCCCAGGCTCCACTCAAATGATCGTAGAACAAAACGGTGCAATAACCAGGTTATACAAGCCGATATACATGGAAGGAAATCCGAGTTCTTTCGTCCGTTCACCATTATTTGTTTCGAAAAAGAGCATTGGCGGCAAAATGTATTCCACTTATTCGGTGAACATGGGTGTGATTTGGCTTATGATTGCTGTCTTGACCATAACCCTTTACTTTGATGTATGGGAAAAAGCCCTAGCTAAAGCTGATAAGCTTTCGGATCGGACAAAGATTTGGATTCGAAACTTTCAAAAATGAGGGTTAATCTGCCTTTCCAAAAGTGAAAGGGATTTTGACTATTTGCTGGTAATCTTCCCCTGACTCCAACATGTCTTCATCTCCTTCATCGTATAACCATGAAATGGAAACAGAACAGTTACCTTGCAAATGAATTGACTCCAGTCTACGGAAAAGGTCGAGCAGACACTTACTGGAGCTGGTATTGAAATACTCCAATTGAACGATAAGTTTGAAACCGGCTTCTGGATAAACCGACAATTTGTTTATCCATTCATGAATTGGATGGTAGAACTCAATTGCATTTTCAGGAACCGATCGACCCGTGATCTTCATAAAACCAGATGGGTCAAATTCAATTCTAGGTGTTTTAACTCCTTGCTCAATTATTAGCTTGTCCATTTTTTAGGAATTGAATTGATTTTAAAGGGATTTCGTTAGTGTTCAGCAAATGGTTAAAGTAAGGATGAAATACGAGCACAGGTGATTAATATCAACGAATCTGTATTCAATAGGTTTACCTGATTTCCTGGCGAGATCTAGAAAACCGAGTCCGGCACCGCCTTTTTCAGAAAACTCGGTTTTGCCAAGCAATTCTATATGGGCTTTTCTCAAGGATTCAGCATCGAGTCCATTCACCCATTTTATTTTTTCATCCAATTCTGAAATCCTTGATTTGAAAACAACGTTCAAAGTAGTCAACTTATAACAACCGTCCAAATTGCTCGTCAAACAAACCAAGGAATCCAAATCAAACCCATCTGAATCAGAGGTTTCCGCAGATAAAGCCTCTTGATGGTGATAAACATTCTGAACCGCTTCGATAGCGACATTCATCAAGCGCTTTTTCAATTGCAAAGCAACACCGCCCTGAGAAAGCCGCTCCTCCATGGTGGCCAAATAATCATCAACGACCGATTGGGTCAAATAGCCTTTGAAAGATAAAACTACCGATTCAGGTGGGAAAACAATTGATTGAAAAAATGGATGATTTTGCATTCCACTGATGGTGAGTCGCAAATATAGGTGGTTCGTTTGTTAATTTATACTTACTTTTAACACAACTGATTGATATCCCTTATTTAGATTATGCCACGTAAAATCCTGGTTACCGACGATGAGGTAGATCTTGAACTTTTGATAAAGCAAATGTTTAGGGCAAAGGTGAAATCAGGCGAATTGGTTTTTGATTTTGCCCATAACGGGCAACAAGCTCTTGATTTACTCTCTGAAAACCCAGGTTACGAAGTCGTACTGACAGACATAAACATGCCTGTAATGAACGGCCTGGAATTGTTGGCAAATATCAAATCCAACGGATACGAGGTAAAGACCATTGTCATATCGGCATATGGTGATGAAAAGTCAATCCGAACCGCCATGAACCAAGGTGCATTTGATTTCATCAGCAAGCCTATCGACGTGGATGACCTTGGAGCAACACTGACTAAGTCATTTCAAGAGTTAGACATTTACAAAAAAGGGAAAGAGGCCCAAAACCATCTTGAACAGGCGTTAATAGAAAAAGCCACAGCACAGGCCCAGGCTTTAGAAATACTCCGTGAAAACGAAAAACTGATTCTCAAGCAAAATGAAGTCTTGGAACAACAGGTTATGGAGCGGACACGAGAGATACTGGAGCAGAAAAACGTTATTGAGTTGAAAAACCAGGAAATCCTGGAATCTATTCACTATGCTAAAAGGCTTCAGGAAGCAATACTGCCCGATAGTTCCTTTTTGAATGGAATCACTAATGACAACTTTCTAATTTACCTACCCAAGGACATCGTATCGGGAGATTTTTATTGGATTAGAAAAACACCGCATCAGATGCTAGCAGTAGCCGACTGTACGGGACATGGTGTGTCTGGAGCGTTAATGAGCATGCTTGGCATCTCCCTTTTAGACCGCATCATCGATAACCTCAACGAAAGCGAACCGGGAATAATCCTTGATATCCTACACCAACTTGTTGTAGAAAGCCTTCGTCAGAAGGATTACCACTCTAATGAGGGAATGGACATAGCCATACTGAAATTCGATGATGTCTCAAACACGCTGTACTTTGCAGGAGCAAACAGACCCCTGTGGCTAGTACGCGATGGCGAACTCATGATTACCAATCCGGATAAGATGCCCATAGGTGGCACCCAATATAGCGATAGGTTGCCTTACACCACCCATAAAGTCAAGCTTGAAACAAATGACAGAGTCTTTATCTTTTCAGATGGATACAGCGATCAATTTGGAGGAGCAAAGGGTAAAAAAATCATGACCAGCCAATTCAAGGAAATGATAAAAGAGACCTCGAATATCCCTCTAAAGGAACAAGGATATGTATTAACCAAATACCTAAAGGATTGGCAAGGTGACCTGGAACAAGTTGACGATGTTCTGGTTTTAGGCATCAAAATTTAAACCAATTAGAAGCAATTTTGACTAGATTTTTATTTTACGAATAAATATGATTGACCCAAAATTAATAGCCATCCTCAGAAAGGTAGATTTGTTTTCAGACATACCAGAGATGGCACTCGAGCAGCTAGCTCCACTTGTCAGAAAAATGGAATTCCATCCAAACCAAAAGGTAATTGAAAAAGGTGAAGAAGGCAATTCCCTTTTCATTATCGCCAAAGGCCGCGTTAGGGTACATGACAAAGAGGAAATTATTGCGCGACTAGATGCTGGCAGTTTTTTCGGTGAAATCTCATTTTTAGACACAGCACCCCGATCGATGTCCGTAACCGCAGATGAAGATTCAGTGCTCTACAAAGTTTCTAGAGATGACTTCTACACTATTTTCAAAAATCATGCTGACATATTTGGAAAGATAGTAAGCACTCTTACGGGAAGACTTCGGGCTCAAAACGAAAAAGTCATAAACAACTTGAGGGAAAGAGAGGCCGAACTGACCAAATTGGTTGATGAGCGAACCGCCGATTTGGCTGCCAGGAACGACCAGCTCTCCAAGGCCATGACCGAACTTAAAAACGCCCAAGACCAACTCATCCAACAAGAGAAGCTAGCTTCACTTGGACAGTTAACTGCTGGCATTGCCCACGAAATCAAAAACCCACTCAACTTCGTGACTAATTTCGCTAAACTTTCTTTCGAATTGATTGAAGAAGTGATTGCATCGGAGGACCCGGAGGAAAGAAAAGAAACAGGTGATTTCCTAAGACAAAATCTGAATAAGATCTACGAACACGGATCACGTGCCGACAATATTGTTAAGGGCATGCTAGAACATACTAGGGCCAACAGTGATGGCAACAGGCAACTAGAGGATCTGAATCAATTATGTGAGCAATTTTTGAAAATTGCCCAAGAATCATTCACCTTATCCAATCCGGGCTTTCAGGCACAAGTTGATGTCCAATTAGACAAAAGCCTCCCGATGATTGAAGCCGCGTCTTTGGATATAAGCAAAGTGTTTCTGAACCTGTTCACCAACGCTTTATATTCTATGAACGAGAAGAAAGAAGGCGATCAGAACTATCAACCGATTTTAAGAGTTCAATCCAAACAAACTGACGGGAAGTTAATTTTCACCATTTCAGACAACGGCCTTGGTATCCAGCCAGAAAATATTTCCAAAGTTTTCAATCCTTTTTTCACCACAAAACCAACCGGAAAAGGCACAGGATTGGGCTTGTCAATCACTCATGATATAATGAAATCACATGGCGGCTCAATCCGATGTGCTTCAAATCTAGGCAGTGGCGCTGAATTCATTTTGGAGTTTCCCAACTCTTTAACCAGCAAAGGTTAAGACTTGAAAGCCGGATGATGATCCATCCGCTCCTTAATGATTTCAATCTGATTGGTCAATTCTGATATGATTGAATCCAAATTATTCCAGTTCGCTGGATCATTCCGTCTCTCGTTCACAGAGGAGCAGACCTCATCCAATAGGTTTTTCAAATCAATGAAACCTAAGGAATGATTTGATTCGGATAAAACTTGCAAAATGCGAATGGCTCCTTCGGAATTTCCAGACCTTTGGTAGGATTTAAGATTGCCTATGGCTGCAAAAGTGGATACCAAATGTTGATTTAAACGCTTTTTCATTACTTGGATGTCACCGCCAGAATCGAAAAAGACTTTGGTTAGATCATAATCCAACTTTTGAATCGGACTTCCTGAAAAAACACCTTCTCCAGACTCGACCTCACCTCCCACTGCCCTGTCTGCACCTGTGATTAATCCTTTATTTACCCCGACAACAGGGGATTGGGTCGATCTTCTGAAGACACTTTTCAAATACAATACCGACATGAGCGAAAGCGAGATCATCCACGAAATCAATGTCAATAGAAAAAGTCTGCTACGCGCCTCACCCATTCGCAAACCGTGCTGCAAGCGAGCTTCTGCCAGCCGAGCTGATTCCTGTTCGCGTTCAGTCATCAAAACGTAATAAGACCGGTTCATTTTTGAAATGAGCGCTGACAACCGGGATCTTAAAGAGTCGGCTGATTGAATTGAAGGCGAAAAAGACAAATACGATGAAGCAGTATCGGTATTGGTAGAATCTATTACAATGGGCGAAGTTTGGGCAACCTGGTCTTGAATTAAAACAGCCAGCAGGGAATTCCTTAAGGAATCCGAAACTTCACTTCTAGGAATAGCCAAACCTCTCCTACTATTTTCCATGAGTTTCATGTTAAGCTGAAACAGGCGAACAGAAATCAAATTTTTTAGACATGTTTTAGAATCCAAGGCCATGTTGCGAATTTGATCAGCTGAAAAACACCCCATTTCAACTTGAAATGATTTAAGTAAATCGTTGTTCGAATGGAATGCAGCTACGAGATTCGAGTCGGAATCCTGAGCTAGAAAACTCAGAACGTTGGATTGGAGGTCAACGAAGGGGTTTAAATCCACATCAGAACATGGCCCTGCCTGGGTATCCGAGTTCTTGACTGTAAACAGATCGAGATCAGTATAGGAGACATAAAACCAGACACCAGAAACTATCGACAGAACCAGCGTGAAAGCCGGAATGATCATTCTACGGAATTTGATACGCATAGTGGATGCCGATGGTGCTTCGCAAATGTATTCTTAAAAACGAATTATAAAGCCATACTGAGATATGGGATTTGGTTTACCATTATTCCGTAAATTCGAGCAAAGAATAAGACACTCAACCTGTAATACAACAAGCTTATTATGAGAGAGTTACAATTTAGAGAAGCGCTTAGGGAAGCCATGTCTGAAGAAATGAGGCGGGATGAAAATGTATTTTTGATGGGTGAAGAGGTTGCTCTCTACAATGGAGCATACAAAGTGAGCCAAGGGATGTTGGATGAATTCGGCGCCAAAAGGGTGATTGACACTCCTATTGCTGAACTTGGTTTTGCTGGAATCGGTGTTGGTGCCGCCATGAATGGATTGAGACCGATTATTGAATTCATGACCTTCAATTTTTCATTGGTTGCCATAGACCAGGTTATAAATTCAGCCGCCAAAATGATGTCTATGTCAGGTGGCCATTTCAATGTGCCTATTGTTTTCCGTGGACCTACTGCATCCGCGGGTATGTTGAGCTCTCAGCACTCGCAAGCCTTTGAGAGCTGGTATGCGAACTGTCCAGGTCTTAAAGTCATTGTTCCATCGAATCCCGCTGATGCCAAGGGTTTGCTCAAGTCTGCAATACGCGATAACGACCCCGTGGTTTTCATGGAGTCAGAGCAAATGTATGGAGACAAGGGTATGGTTCCAGATGGTGAATATTTGATGCCTATCGGCAAAGCAGAAATCAAGAAGATAGGTCGTGATGTAACAATCGTTTCTTTTGGAAAAATGATGAAAGTTGCGTTGAAGGCCGCCGAACTTCTTCAGGCAGAAAATATAGACGCTGAAGTTATCGATTTAAGAACCGTTAGACCTATCGACTACCCATGCGTAGTTGAATCCGTTAAAAAAACAAATCGATTGGTAATTGTGGAAGAGTCTTGGCCGTTGGCAGCTATTGCTACTGAAGTGGCTTTCAAGGTCCAAAAGGACGCTTTTGACTATCTGGACGCTCCTGTTGTGAGGGTAATGGGTGGCGATGTTCCGCTCCCCTACGCACCTACCTTGATTGAAGCCTACCTACCCAATCCGGAAAGGGTCATCAAGGCGGTTAAAGAAACCATGTACATGGTTAAATAAACCCGGCTTATTTCACACCCTTGGAAGTATCTGCAGAAACCTTGGTTGTATCGGGGTTTCTGGCCAAAGAGTCAATGATTTCCTTTTGTTTTAGTTGGCTTTGAATGAGAGCTGCTTCCTTGGCGGCATCCATCATTTCCTTGGCTGCAGCCAGGGAATCAGCGGCTCGTTTTTCAGCATCCATTTTTTCCTGCTCGGTAGGTCCGCAAGCCGATAGCAAAGCAAATGCAGTGATTAATGATACACAAATTCGATTTTTCATATCTAGGGGATTAGAACTGCAAATCTAAACCCTTTTAAATATTATAAGAATTGCCTTTGGAGCTGAAAACGACCAAAAACAATAGATATTTGTAGTTTACAACCATCCCCCATGAATACCAGCCAAAAAAAGGCCTTGCTTTCCGTAGTGGTGATGGCTTTGGTTTTCCAAATCCAGAGGCTTCTTTTCCTGTTATTCAACCTCGATTCATTTGACGGGATAGGCTCTTTGGATATTGCGCTAGCCTTTGTTTATGGCATCCGATTCGACCTGTCGGCAATCGTAATGATCAACGGTCTTTATCTTTTTGCGTTATTGGTACCGATAAAACTTCAAGAAAGAAAGTGGTATCAAAAAAGCTTGGATGGTTTGTTTTTGGCCACAAACATCCCTGCCGTTATATTCAACAGCATCGATTTGGAGTACTTCAGATTCCAAGGAAAAAGAACGACAGCGGATTTATTCGATCTTTTCGGCTTGGGTGATGATATAAAAAACACTCTACCACAAATGGCCAAGGATTTTTGGCCGGTGTTATTGGTAAGCCTCATCATTTCCGTTCTGATATTCCACATTCAAAGAAAACATTTGGTCATTAAATCGAAACTCAAAAGCCAGTATAAAACATCCAATTGGCTGGTGGCATCAGTTGCGCTGCCATTGGCTTTTTTAGGTGCACGGGGTTCTATGGACTTGAAGCCACTAAGAATAGCTAACGCTGCTTCAGTTGGACATCCGGGAGCAGCACCGATCATATTGAACACACCTTTCACCATCATTAAAACCATTGGTGCACCAACCATGGAGCTCAGATTTGAAATGGATGAAAAGGAAGCCGCACTCCAATTCAAAAGAGAGAAAAGCAATCTAGCAAATGAACAGTTTAGACCCATGAATGTGGTAGTAGTCATATTGGAGAGCTTCTCAGCCGAATACAGCTCGTTGCTATCGGGCAAAGTGGGGTATACTCCATTTTTGGATTCACTGATGCTACAAGGACTGTATTTCTCCCATGCTTACGCTAATGCAAAAAAATCAATAGATGGCATTCCTGCCGTAACGTCATCGATTCCCGCCCTTATGCCGGTGTCATATATAACATCACCCTATTCAGCAAACCGAATCACATCCATTGCAGGGCTATTGGCGGAAGAGGGCTATTCCACCGCTTTCTTTCATGGAGGCAACAACGGCACAATGGGGTTTGATAACTATTCAAGGATTTCCGGCCACCAGAAATATTTTGGCAGGACGGAATATGGCAGTAAGGATTATGATGGTAACTGGGGTGTGTATGACGAGCCGTTTTATGAATTCACAGTCAAGGAATGCAGTAAAATGAAGCAGCCATTTGCAATCACATTCTTCTCACTCTCATCCCACCACCCCTACTCCATTCCAGAAAAACTGAAAAACAGATTCCCTAAAGGCAAACTGCCTATTCATGAAAGCATCGGTTACGCCGACTATTCGTTAAGAGCGTTTTTCGAAGCCGCCTCAAAGCAGCCATGGTACAATAACACACTTTTTGTATTGACTGCTGATCACACAGGACCAGCGGAACATCCTGAGTACAGCACTAGAAACGGCGCCTTCAAAATCCCAATGGTTTTCTTTAAGCCGGATGGAAGCTTAAAAGGCAATTCAAAAAGAACAGTCCAGCAGTCTGATATTATGCCATCCGTTTTAGACTATCTTGGATATAAAAAGAATTGGATGGATTTCGGAACGAGCGTGTTCGACTCTACATCAATTGGCATAGCTGTTAACAGTACTGGAGACCTGTTTCAGATAGTCAGAAACGATACCATATTACAATTCGATGGAATGAGGTCAGTGGCATTGTATTCGTTGAGTTCAGACCCATTGATGAAAAACAACTTGATAGAAAGCACAAAATCAACAAGAAATGAATTAGAGCTTTTAATCAAATCCTATTTGATACAGTTTCAATCAGCCATGAGAAATAACAATTTGAGACCCAGCAATTGATTTCGACTGCATGAAAAAGGCGCTCTTCATAATCAATCCTGTTTCAGGTTCAGGACGCGGTAAGCATATCAAGGAAAACCTTACCAGCTTGTTGCTGCATTCAGAAATCGAGGCTACATACATGGAAACTGTAAGCAAAGGCCATGCCTCACAAATTGCAAAAGAACATAGGGAAACTGAATTTGACATAATCATAGCTTGCGGTGGGGATGGAACTGTGAATGAGGTAGCATCATCGCTGATGACTAGTGGAAAAACTATGGGAATATTGCCAATTGGTTCTGGAAACGGGCTAGCAAGGCATTACGGCATAAAAACAGAACCAATGGGAACTATTGAAACCATTCGTTCGGGAAAAGTCGTGGGACACGACGCTGCGATCATAAATGGATTGCCAGGGTTTAATGTATCGGGAATCGGATTTGACGCTCACGTCGCTCATTTGTTTGGCAAAGACGGCAAACGCGGCTTCAACAGCTACCTGAGGTTGATCGCTAGAGAGTTCACTGCATACAAAACATTTAGTGTCGGTATTACCAAGGACCATCAAGATCTTCAATCAGATGCCATAATGATCCCGATCGCAGTGGCTTCACAATTTGGCAACAACGCTTTTATCGCACCTCAGGCAGATACAAATGATGGAAAAACAGACATCACCATTGTGAAAAAGATGCACCCAATGATGGTAATCCCATTTGCTTTAAGGGTTTTCACAAAGACTATATCCGGTTCACGTTATGCCAAGGCATTTCAATCCGAAGACTTTAGACTGAGATGCGCGACTCCACAGCCACTACATGTTGACGGGGAGCCAGGCGGATATCATGAATCCTTTGAAATCAAATCTGTAAAATCAGCCATCAAGCTGGCTATACCATAGTCGAATCATGTCAAACAAGAACAAGAACAGAGACGGATTGGTTTATTCAACCAATCCGAATTTCAGTAGAGAAGAGGAAGCTTCAGATGAAAGTGTCGAATTGCCACCGGCTCAACAAAACCTCAGAGTCTGGCGTGACAGCAAATCAAGAGCCGGTAAGACTGTTACCTTGGTGAAAGGATATGTAGGAAATCAATCCACTTTGGAGGAGCTAGGCAAAACCTTGAAATCAAAATGCGGTGTTGGTGGAACCGTAAAGGATGGAGAAATCATCATCCAAGGTGATTTTCGCGATAGAATCACTGAGTTATTGAAAACACTAGGATATGGTGTTAAAGCTGCGGGAGGATAGCCTTACTTCGACCTTTCAAGGATATCCAAATAGTAATTTTCATAGTCAGGCAAAACCACATGAATATCGAATTTCTGTGCTTGTAATGCTGCAGCAGACTTGAACCTGGAAAGTGTTTCGGTATCAGATAATATTTCCAATGCATGCCTGGCCATATCATCAACTTCTCCGACATTGCTTAGGAATCCTGTAACACCGTGGATATTCAGTTCTGGCATTCCACCGGTATTGGTTGAAATAACAGGCACGTGACATGCCATTGCCTCAAGGGCAGCCAAGCCGAAACTTTCAGACTCAGATGGCATGATAAACAAGTCGCATACCGATAGTATTTCCTCGACAGCCTCTTGTCGACCCATGAATCGTACATGCTCGCAGTTACCTACTTCGCGACACAGCTTTTCAATGGCTGTACGTTCAGGACCGTCGCCGATCAACAACAGTTTAGCAGGCATCTTTTTTACTATCCGATCGAAAACAAGAACAACATCTTCAACCCTTTTTACTTTTCTGAAATTGGATGTATGCACAATAAGCTTCTCGCCATTGGGAGCCACCATCGACTTGAATTGCTCATTGGCTTTTTTGCCGAACCTTGACAAATCAACAAAGTTGTAGATAACACGAATGTCTTTCTCGATTTTGAAATTGGCATAGGTGTCACGCTTCAAGCTTTCGGAAACTGCGGTGATCCCATCTGAATGGTTGATGGCGAAAGTCACCACAGGCTCATAACTCAAATCCTTACCAACCAAAGTGATATCGGTTCCATGCAAAGTGGTCACTATGGGAATATAAATTCCATAGCTAGCAAGGATCTGCTTGGCCAACCAAGCAACTGAAGCGTGTGGTATTGCATAATGAACATGGAGTAGATCCAACTTTTCGGACCTCACGACATCCACCAATTTACTGGTCAAAGCGCTTTCATATGGCGCATAGTCGAAAAGCGGGTATGATGAAACCGCCACTTCATGGTAAAAGATATTCTCAGAAAAGAAATCCAATCGCACGGGCATACTATAGGTGACAAAATGAACTTGATGGCCGCGTATGGCCAACGCTTTGCCCAGCTCTGTGGCAACTACCCCACTCCCACCAAAAGTGGGATAACAAACGATACCGATTTTCATTTCACAAAGGTCATCAAAATTAGGGTGACTTCGGCAATCCAGCATTTCGAAGTATTATTTCGTAGGCAGCCTGCATCATGCTAGGACGGTATTTACCTTTTGACAACTTGTTGGGTTCAGCATTGGGGTAAACCCTGTTTGAAAGAAAAACGAAAACTATATCCTGCTCCGGGTCAGCCCAAACAGCTGTGCCAGTGAATCCGGTATGTCCGAACGTGAAAGAAGACGCTAACCGCGCAGTGTTTTCAGCAACTCCTTTGCGAGCATCTGGCTTGTCGAACAACAAACCTCTGTACAAATCACCAGGTCCGCTTTTGGATGTGAATTGACGTATGGTTTGGCTGTTCAGATAGCGTTTCCCACCATATTCACCTCCATTCAACAACATCTGCATGATAACCGCAAGGCTGTAAGAATCACTGAAAAGACCAGCATGTCCAGCCACACCGCCCAACATGGCGGCAGCAGGGTCATGAACATAACCATGAACCAACTTCCCCCTGAATACAGAATCCATTTCAGTTGGTGGAATACGATCAACAGGCACTCGATTTAACGGATTGTAAAGAATGTTTACCAATCCCATTGGCTCATAGAAGTTCTTATAAACATATTCATCCAATGGCATTTTGGTAATATGTTCTATGACCTGTTGTATGATGAGTAAACCTAAATCTGAATAAACCAGCTTCCCTTTGGTTCCCAAATCCGATTTGAAAATCTCCTTCCACATGAGATCCTCATATGTTCGAGAAATGTATAAACTGTCGCAAACCTGGATGTTGTAATTTGAATCAGGGATTTTATGGTAGAAATCGTAGGATGGCTTTCCGCTTGAGTCAACAGTGCTGGTCCAAAAGGGAATCCACGACTTCAATCCAGCGGTATGAGTCATGATATCGGCGATTATCAATTCCTTTTTATTCGTTTTACGAAGCTCTTTGAAATATGCAGAGGCGGGCTTGTGAATATCAAGCTTGCCTTCGTCCACAAGTTTCATAGCCGCTAACGCCGTTGAAGCAATTTTGGTAACAGATGCCACATCATAGAGATCTGTCAACGCTACATCTCTTGAATTGTCATCATATGTTTGTCGCCCAAATGATTTATGATACACGATTCGGTCTTTCCAAGCAACTAACACTTGACAGCCTGGCGCCACCTTGTCTGCAATCAGTTTGTTTGCAATGGAGTCAATCGCATAAAAATCCCTGGGAGACATCCCCACCTCATAAGGATAAGCTTTTCTTAGCCGCAGCATAGAGCTACGAATTGGCAATCCATCACCCGCCGTGAATAATCCAACAGGGGAAACCGGCAATGTTGAGTTGGTTCCTGAGATGCCAAAAACAAGATTTGCAGCAACCGATTGGGAGATGCGTGTGTCTTCATGCGCAAGAACCAAGGACCCAGCGCTCTTTGCTGAAGGAATTCTAGAAAGCGAATATGAATTTCCGAACACAACCGTAATCAAATTGGTTTTGGATCCGATGAGCATCAAGAGACTATCAGCCCAAGCTGGAATACCGAACCCATTAGCTGACTTGATATTTGTATTGTGAATTCCGACAACGACATAGTCAAAAACCTCAAGCTCTTTGACCAAATTCGCAATTTCCGCCTCGCCCAGGTTTCCCTTAGCAGTAAATTTTGAAACAGGTACCATAGAGGCCATCGATTGGAAAAACTCACCTGCGCTATCCTCGTTAATGGTGAGTGAAGCCAAGGAGCAGTGGTTTCCCATACGAATAGGAACACCGCCATTTTTGTTGGTCAAAAGGACCAATGACTTCTCGTAAGCTGTTTTGGCTAGATATTCAGCCCAAGGGGTATTCAGGTCATTAGTCAACCCCTCCAAGGAAATAGGCGCATAATTATTGAGCCCTGCTAAATATTTTGCGATTAAAATCCTTCGGACTTTATGGTTGATTTCAACAGAGTCTAGTTCACATTGCTCCAAAGCATTGCGAACCCTCATCCAAGCGGCAGGGACATCCCTTGAAAATAGCAGCACATCATTACCCGCCTTCAATGCCAAAACTGCCAATTCTCCGGGCTCATAATAATCCGCAACCCCTTTCATGTTCAATGCATCAGTAAAAACAACTCCTTGAAAACCGAGACGCTGTCGGAGCAAGGTATCAACAACGAAGGTGGATAAGGAGGTTGCGCGGTTGGCAGCTGTATCCAATGCAGGAATACTGAGGTGCGCCACCATGACTGATGCAACATTGCCTCTGATAAGTGACTTAAATGGATAGAGTTCAACGGAGTCAATTGAAGATGCCGAATCTTTGACAAAAGGCAAAGTGTAATGTGAATCGGAGTCGGTGTTTCCATGTCCCGGGAAATGTTTGGCGCAAGCCAACACGCCATTGTCTTGCAATCCGTTCATGTATTGGGTGGCCAGGCGGGTAACAAGACGCTTGTCCTCTCCAAAAGAGCGGCTGCTGATGACGGGATTTATAGGATTGCTATTGATATCGACCACAGGCGCAAAATTGATATGGATACCCATTCGCTTACATTGCCTGGCAATTTCCTTTCCAATGGCATAAATCAACGTGTCGCTTTTGCTGGAACCTAAGGTCATTTGCCTAGGAAATCTAACCGTTGAATCCAAACGCATAGACAGTCCCCATTCTCCATCAATACCCAATAAAAGTGGAATTTTGGAAGATTGCTGCAATAGGTTTGTCATTAAGGCCTGCTTGTGTGGTGATCCTTGAAAAAATATCACACCGCCGATGTGTTGCTTCTCAACCATGGACAACAGCGACGAAAGGTGGTCATCATCCCTGTTGGAATAGGCCTCAACCATGAAAAGCTGACCAACTTTCTGATCCCAATCCATTCTATTCATAATGGAGTCAGCCCACAAATTTGCAATCTTTGAAATGGAGTCTTGGTGGGAATCCAATTTGAATAAATCAGAGGCGGATTTTAATGGATTCGCCGAAGCGCTGAAAAACGGCAATACTAATAAGCCAATTAAATAAATGCGCAAAAAGATCATCTTTCAAAAATAAGCCATAACAGAATTACAAGGATTTTTCCAGAGAATAACAATTGAGACTTTTTCAACAAAACCGGTCGTAGCAATTCAGGAATAAAAGATTAAATTTGAATAGTTATTAAACGATAAAAAGGGGTGGGAACTTATTCGGAATGAATTCCTTTTAAAGTAATTATCATATTGAATTCCAAATACTTAAATACAAACCTTTTAAGCTAAATAATCGCACACCTCAAGAATTAGTATTCCAAAACAAAAGCACAGATCAACTTTTTCTTTCTTTTCTGATTATGAGTGACATTATTCGACTTCTTCCCGACGCTGTAGCTAACCAGATTGCAGCCGGTGAAGTCATCCAAAGACCTTCATCGGCCATAAAAGAGTTGGTAGAAAACTCCATTGATGCTGGCTCAGACCGTATTCAAGTTGTTGTAAAAGATGCTGGAAAATCTTTTATGCAGGTTAATGACAACGGCAAAGGGATGAGTGAAGTGGATGCCCGCATGTGTTTTGAACGGCATGCCACATCCAAAATCAAGCAAGCCGATGACCTTTTTGCGATATCCACTATGGGATTTCGAGGTGAGGCGCTTGCATCCATAGCATCTGTAGCTATGGTAGAACTAAAATCCAGAATGGCGGGTGCTGATATCGGCACATCCATCATAATCAGTGGAAGCAAACTAGAAACCCAAGAACCCGTTGCTTGTCCGGAAGGCACTTCCATCACCGTAAAGAATTTATTCTACAATGTACCAGCGAGAAGGAATTTCTTGAAATCAAACACTTCCGAAACAAGGCATATCGTGGAGGAGTTTCAACGTTTAGCCATTGCGCATCCTGAAAAATCCTTTTCGTTGATTCAGGATGGAGTTCAAGTTTTTCAGTTGGTACCAGGTAATCTGAAGCAACGTATAGCCGGAATCTACGGAAGCGGATATAACGAACGGGTAGTTCC
>JALRAP010000169.1 GCA_023262505.1 Bacteroidia bacterium | reverse complement strand
TGTTAGTGATGTAGCGGTCAAAGATGCGATGATGATTGTTCGTTTGCCGTATCACCTCAGCGCCCTTACCCAAGCAGCGGCCCAGGTAGCTATCGATCACCGCGCTGAATTATTAGGTGGAGTTTCAACCTTGATTGCTGCTCGAGCAGAGCTCGTCGATGCATTACATCAGATGGGGTTACACACCATTCCGAGCAGCGCTAACTTCATTCTCTTCACAGGTTTCAAGCAGGATGCGCCACAACTGTGGTCGGCCTTGCTGGAAAAGGGTGTTCTGATTAGAGATGTGGGATTATCAGGGTACTTAAGAGTCACCATTGGCAATGAAGCCGAGAATCAATTGTTTATTTCAGCCCTCAAAGAGCTCATTTAAAGGAGATACCCATGAGAACAGCACGCGTCGAAAGAAAGACAAAAGAGTCGCATGTACTCGTTGAGATCAATCTAGATGGCCAGGGCATCATCGATGTCGACACTGGCGTACCTTTCTTTGATCACATGATGTCTCAATTAGGTAAGCACTCAGGTTTTGATCTAACAGTTAAGACAACAGGTGATGTTGATGTTGATTCACACC
>JALRAP010000168.1 GCA_023262505.1 Bacteroidia bacterium | reverse complement strand
CAACACCGAGGTGCGCGGCATCGTGGATTCGCTGGTGGGTGAGGCCCTCAGTGAATACCTGGAATTCAACCCCTCGGTGATCGACCTGATCCTCGAGAAGGCGATCCAGGCGTTCAATGCCGCCGAGGCCGCCCGCCGCGCCCGTGAGCTGGTGCGCCGCAAGAGCGTGCTCGAGAGCTCAACGCTGCCCGGCAAGCTTGCGGATTGCTCATCGCGCGATCCCGGTGAATCGGAGATCTACATCGTGGAGGGTGATTCGGCCGGGGGCTCCGCCAAGCAGGGCCGCGATCGTCGCTTTCAGGCAATTCTCCCACTGCGAGGCAAGATCCTGAACATCGAGAAAACCGACGACGCCAAGATCTACAAGAACACCGAGATCCAGGCGCTGATCACTGCCCTCGGCCTTGGCATCAAGGGCGAAGAGTTCGATGAGAAGAACCTGCGCTACCACCGCATCGTGATCATGACCGATGCCGACGTGGATGGCGCTCACATCCGCACTCTGCTGCTCACCTTCTTCTATCGCTATCAGAAGGCCTTGGTGGAGGGGGGATACATTTATATTGCCTGCCCACCTCTT
>JALRAP010000167.1 GCA_023262505.1 Bacteroidia bacterium | reverse complement strand
AGTTAGAAGATTCCAAGTTGATGGCAGCGGATCCCGTATACAGTTATCTCAACACTGATCAGTTGCAGAAACTTGCTCAAGGAACCCGCAAACGAATGGAAATCGCCGCAAAAGAGCAAGACTATTTGCTTGCGGCCAGACTGAGAGATGAGCTCGCGTCCATTGAGCAAAAGATGAAGGAGAATGCGTAGGCCATCCTAACAGAAAGAATTACGGACAGAAGAATTGCATGTTTTTATCACGATTGAACTAATGACTTGCACACTTCAAACGGAGAGGTATATTTGCACCCGCAATTTGGCACCGTAGCTCAACTGGATAGAGCATCTGACTACGGATCAGAAGGTTTGGGGTTCGAATCCCTACGGTGTCACTAAAACGGTCTAACCGTTTTTTTTTTTTAATATCGTAACATAAAGCGAAACCGGCTCATTAAAGAATTTGAACGAGCCGCCTGGGACTAAATTCGATTAGCAGGCAAAACGAATACCGTTGACACTTAAAATATTTCTTAGGGGAATTTCAACACCATCCTGAGTCGTCAAGATCTCCTCACCCTTTACCATTTTGAGACTGGCCACTAT
>JALRAP010000166.1 GCA_023262505.1 Bacteroidia bacterium | reverse complement strand
GCCAAAACACCATTGTTCATGGCCTCTTTGAAACCCTTCTCAATAGCAGGAATGAATTCTCTCGGGATATTACCGCCCTTGATGTTGTTTACGAAAACCAAACCTGGCTTCTCGGCATCATCGTTAGGACCAATTTCAAAATTGATATCAGCGAATTTACCGCGACCACCTGTCTGCTTCTTGTACACCTCTCTGTGCTGGGCAGTGCCAGTGATGGTCTCTTTGTAAGCCACCTGAGGCGCACCCTGATTACATTCTACCTTGAACTCACGACGCAGACGGTCAACGATGATCTCCAGGTGCAATTCACCCATACCACTGATAACGGTTTGTCCGGTCTCATGATCTGTATGCACACGGAACGTTGGATCCTCTTCCGCGAGTTTGGCCAACGCCATACCCAACTTATCACTGTCAGCCTGTGTCTTTGGTTCTACCGCAAGACCAATTACGGGCTCCGGGAAATTCATTGCCTCAAGAACAATCGGATTCTTCTCGTCGCAAAGCGTATCACCTGTTTTGATATCCTTGAAACCCACCGCAGCGCCAATATCTCCGGCGCCGAGACGCTCGATAGGATTCTGCTTATTGG
>JALRAP010000165.1 GCA_023262505.1 Bacteroidia bacterium | reverse complement strand
CTACTAACTCCATATGTTCGTGGTGGAAAGATCGGTCTATTCGGTGGTGCAGGAGTTGGTAAGACAGTTTTGATCCAGGAGATGATCTACCGCGTTGCTGAAAACTTCGGTGGCGTATCTGTATTCGCAGGCGTCGGAGAACGTACTCGTGAAGGTAACGACTTATTCCTTGAAATGACGGAAACTGGCGTTATCAATAAGACAGCATTGGTATTCGGTCAGATGGATGAGCCACCTGGAACTCGACTTCGCGTTGCACTCTCAGCGCTAACAATGGCGGAATATTTCCGCGATGTTCAAAAGCAAGATGTGTTGTTATTTATCGATAACATCTTCCGTTTCACCCAGGCAGGTTCAGAAGTGTCAACGCTTCTAGGTCGTATGCCATCAGCTGTGGGTTATCAGCCAACACTTGCTGACGAGATGGGCCAGCTACAGGAGCGCATCACTTCAACTCGTGGACACTCAATTACCTCTATGCAGGCGATTTATGTTCCTGCCGATGACATCACTGACCCAGCTCCACACACAACATTCACCCACTTGGATGCAACAACCGTTTTGTCTCGTCCGATTTCTGAGTTGGGTATCTATCCCGCTGTGGATCCACTC
>JALRAP010000164.1 GCA_023262505.1 Bacteroidia bacterium | reverse complement strand
TTTTATTGAAATGGATCAACTATTGGAGAATTAATGATGTATTCACTATTTGATGGACGTGCAATGCTGACTGTAATTAGATCATTATTATGAAATGAATCAATATCAGATTTTGTTTGTAGAATTTGTGCAGATTTAGAATCATGCCATTCTACAAGATATATTTTTGAGATGGGATTATAATTTTCTTCATCTGAAGAAAAATTGAAAATTTCTGGTTGAAAATCTAAAGAACCAGATCCCATAATTCCATTTTTGAATTGGTATTGTTCAATGATAGACGAATTTGTTAATAGATCTGACATTGATGGAGAATGTTTCACACCAATTAATTTTGATGGCCCAATTGGAGTTACATCAGTAATAATATAGTAAATTGTTTTTCCGCTTGAATCCCAGCTTCGATGTGCAACAAAAGTTACAATCAATTCATCTTCATTAATTTCAGTGATTTGACCTCCAGAAAATGACATTTTGTTACTGATTTGTTTATCAGAACGTTCAGTCATTTGTCCACCTGACCACTTTATTTGAGGAGTATTTACGACTACATTTGTTTCATTAAATTTAATTCTACCAGATTGTTCAGCATCAATAATATCAGCAGCTGATTCAAAAATA
>JALRAP010000163.1:296-630 GCA_023262505.1 Bacteroidia bacterium | reverse complement strand
CTTTCACCTGCACATAAATTTGCTTGATCTTGTTGGCGCTGTGTTGTGTGTCAACCTTCACCGTTTGCGGTTCTTTCATGAACTGCGTGGCCAACTTGGCAATGCCTTCAGGATAGGTGGCCGAGAACAAAAGCGTTTGACGATTCTGCGGACACTGTCTGGCCACAGTGGCGATGTCTTCAAAGAATCCCATGTCGAGCATGCGATCGGCTTCATCTAGCACCAAAGTTTTGAGGCCTTTGAGTTTCAAAGAGCCGCGCTCCAAATGGTCCATGATGCGACCCGGCGTACCCACCACCACATGCGCACCATGTTCCAAGCTCAGCACCTGGCC
>JALRAP010000163.1:0-286 GCA_023262505.1 Bacteroidia bacterium | reverse complement strand
GCCGCACAAGGTAACCACTTTGACATTGCCAACTGCGCGCGCCAAGCGCCGAATCTCTTGACTCACTTGGTCAGCCAATTCACGTGTCGGGCACAAGATCATGGCCTGCACGGCAAAGTCAGCGGGCAGAATTTTTTCAACCAAGGGAATGCCAAACGCCGCTGTCTTGCCACTGCCGGTGCTGGCCTGCGCAATCAAATCCTTGCCTGCCAAAGTCACAGGCAAACTGGCCGCCTGAATGGCCGTCATCTGCAAATAACCCAATTGCTCTAAATTGCCCAACATC
>JALRAP010000162.1 GCA_023262505.1 Bacteroidia bacterium | reverse complement strand
GTTGGCTTGGTTGTCATCCGTCGCAGCTGCAATGTCGAGGTCATTGTCAATATCATCAGATGGTAGTTCAAGCGAAGGCAGAGTGGGAAGACGAATGGAATCATTGTCGTTGATCTCGAGCTGGGCTTGACTTGACATTTCGTTTACCACAGCGTCTTCTGCAAGAGGATTGTTCGTTTCACTATTATTTGACACCATCACTGATTCAGCTATCTCTTCCTGTACATTGCTAGTATCTTCCGTCATGCCCCCTTGATCCGATGATGAAGAGGAGGGGGATACAGCGACGACATCTAAAGGGACATCGGTGTCAATTATTGTCGTCGCAGAATTCTTTCCATATTGCGGTTGATCATCAGCATCAGACTCGTGAATGCCCTCCTCTGGCTTGATCTCTGCTTCTACATCTAAATCTGACGTCAATGCCGCCGCCGCCACCGCAGGAGTTGCATTATCTATATCATCATTGATGCCGTCGACAGCAGTACCCTCATCGCTGATACCATTATTAGTAGCGACAGTGCCATTGTCATCTATAGCCGTTTCATCATCTATCGCTATCGGCATGGAGGGGGATGCTTCATTGCCCATGATTATTACAATATTTATTCCTTGTCCAAAAAATAATCAATAAAATGACCGTCGCC
>JALRAP010000161.1 GCA_023262505.1 Bacteroidia bacterium | reverse complement strand
ACCAGGTACGTGTGTTTTCAATCCGCCGTCCTGGTAGGTTTATTGGTCATAGTTTGTGATATTTTTTTATGCCTGGCCAGAACACTTTTAGAATTACGGCCATTGTAACCAGTGTAACATTTTACTGAACGCAAGATAAATTCTGTCTTTGTCATTGCGTAATAATCACAGAATTCATTGATAAACTGCAAATCCTGTTCACGTATCATAAAACGAATAGAAGAATTACGCTTTTCAATGTCACTGACTTTCTGAAATCCACGTTTCTTTTTTTCTGTATTGATAGGACGTAACAGATCACCAGTTGGTTCAAATAAATCATATATGATTGCTTCTGTTTTCACTGTTTTGTCACTGTTTTTTATTGTATTTTAGAATGTAGGTAGTAGGTAGTAGGTAGTAGGTAGTAGTCACCTGTCTAACTTAATGTAGACAAAATTCTACATTTTTGATAGTTAGAACTAAATCTGTAACACAAATTTCTTCACAAAATTGGTTTATCATTTTAAGGTGCCTGGTCAGATTTAATCTTACTTTTTCCTTCCTTCATATGGAAGGAAATTAACATTTCTGGCAAGGTCAGAATTCTGATAGTTTTTCCTGGTCTATTTGTGACAGTATTCCAAATCCTAAACCAGATAGAAATTTGGTACGTTCCTGGTCT
>JALRAP010000160.1 GCA_023262505.1 Bacteroidia bacterium | reverse complement strand
GTTGGCTTTGCCATCGTCAAGCTTGATTAATGCAACGCCGTTAATGATTTCAAAACTTGCCAGCACTTTTGGCGATTCGCTCATTTAGTCATTGTATGTTGCACGAATAGCAAGCCTTTAGTCACAAAGCTCTAGTTGTGCAATACGGCTGCCGTGTTTTCGCCACGCGAAATTGTCATTTGCGCAACAGTTGTGGCAAGTTCTGCAATCTCAGCGGCATCGTGAGAAACCAAAACAACCACACCGTTATAGGTCTCAAAGAATGTCTTCATCGCGCTTCGCACCTCGTCACGCGAAGTTGCGTCAAGCGACGTCGTCGGCTCATCAAGCAACAAAATTTCTGAAGGTGCAAGAAATGCACGAGCAAGTGCCACACGCTGTCGCTGACCGCCACTCAAGGTTGACGGCTTGCGCGACAAGAGCCCCGTCAAATCAAATTGTTCAACTGCCGACTCGAACCTCGGCGTATTTCTAAATGCAGCGCCGCGGCCAAAAATTATATTTTTTTCAACTGTCATGTGCGAGAACAAACCACCGCCTTGAAACACAGTCGACACACCTCGCTTCTCTGGTTGCACGAATTGATTTGTCGTCGAATCATCAAACACTTTGCCATTTAGCGAGATCTTGCCGGTCGTGCATGCAAGAAGACCGGCGATCATGTC
>JALRAP010000015.1 GCA_023262505.1 Bacteroidia bacterium | reverse complement strand
AGAGATAGATATTCTGGTGGGCACTCAAATGGTGACCAAAGGTCTTGATTTCGACAATGTGGGTCTTGTTGGGGTTTTGAATGCCGATAATTTACTCGGGTTTCCCGATTTCAGGGCTGCTGAGCGGAGTTTTCAATTGTTATCGCAAGTGGCCGGTCGAGCCGGTAGGAGGAAAAAGCGGGGAAGGGTAGTGATTCAGACCTTCGATCCAACGCATCCTGTATTGGGATTTGTGGTCAACAATGATTTCAAATCGTTTTACAAATATGAATTGGCAGAGCGAAACAAGTTCAAATACCCACCCTTATACCGTGTGATTCGTTTTAAAATCCGTCATCGTGATTTTAAAACATTGGTCAGATTAACGGAGCTACTTACCCGCGATTTGCGAAACGTATTCGGAGACCGTTTACTGGGTCCTGCAACGCCAGCCGTTTCCCGAATTCGCAATTACTACATCCAATATTTGCTCTTGAAGTTGGAGCGAAATAGCTCGCCCCAACAGGTGCGTGAGGCTATAGCCAGGGTAACCGATGAGTTCCTGCAAGCCCCTTCACATCGATCATTGTTGATACAGGTGGATGTGGATCCTCAGTGATTATTCAACGGTTAACACACCGTTCATAATCGACCAATGTCCTGGATAGGTACACACGTATTCGTATTTACCGGGAGGAGGTGCGGAAAAGGTGAGTGTTTGTTCTTCACCTGGACCCAAGAGTTTTGTATGCACCAGCACATCCGGACTTTTTGGTACGAAGTCTAATTCACGTCCTGCCTGTAGCCCTGCCATTGCCACCTGCTCCATGGTGCCTTTATGAACCAACACCCAGTTGTGAGGCATCGAAGCATCAGGAGAAGTACTCTTTATGGTTAGCTTGACGGTGGTTCCAGCTGAAACCTTCATCGATTTCATATCGAACGACATTTTTGACATGTCCTCACCTTGTGCCACAATGGTCAATTCAACGACTTTCGCACTGGGGTCTGTTTTGGTGAGGTCGTATGCGGGTCGGTTGGTAGCACTGGTGTCAATAGTATCCTTTTGGGATTCACCAGTACATGCGATTAAATAAAAGCAAGCGCAAATCAAGATTGTTTTTTGGGTGGCGATCGTCATGTATTTTATTTTAATGTGATTACGATTCGAAAAACACACCAAATGGAGATTTGTTATTTAGGTAGCGACGTTTTTTGGTTAGTTGTCATATTACTTTCGTAATTACCCCCGTTCAATTATTTTTTTGTTAGAAGCTCATTTATGGTTTTTTTCAGGTTTTCGATCGTTTCCGGTCCTACACCTACAGAGCTGTATGCGATTTTGGATTCTTGGTCGATAATGATGTGCGTTGGGTAGGCCCGTACACCATAATCTGTAGCTGTTTTCATTCCATTGGCAACGATTTTGTATTTGAAATCATTCTTTGTCAGAAATTCTTTTAGTCGTGTTTCGTTATTGGTGGCAATTCCAAGGAATACCACGTTCTTGTCATTGTACAATTCAACCAATTTGTTCAAGTCTGGCATTTCCATAACGCAAGGCTTACATTCAATGAACCAAAAGTTGAGTACCACTATTTTCCCCTTAAGTTTCTCAGTGGCATATGTTACACCATTCAAGTCCGTTAAAGAAAAGGTTTTTGACAACGACCCTATTTGTCCTCCATTTTCCTTTGGATTGTTTTCTGCCTGAGATTTCAGACTCAATTGGCTTTGAGACTGAAACGATCTCATCATTTCTTTTTCTTCGGCTGTCGCTTTTCTAATTATGAAAGCTTTGACCGTTTTACTGCTGTCTACGTATGGCTCGGGTATATAATCATTTGTCATCATGTATTTCATGAAGTCATCGCCTTTTAACGGGGTCATGTCTTCGAGGTACATGGATGATTCGTTTGGATTCAACATCAAAGGGGTTCCAGGTTCTATATCGCCTGCCTCGGCTTTCCTTAGACCAAACAAAGGATTGCTTGTTTGGCCAAAAATATTTGTGGAAAGTAAAACGATTGCAATTAGAAGATGAATTTTGCTTTTCATTTTGTTTTTGAATTCAGTTTGAAGTCTTTTTTAATAGTTGTGATTAAGCTGGGCTTGCCTTGAGTTTCCCTACTTGTCTTGAGTTCAGGACTGGGCCGCCATTTTTTCAAGGTCTTGCCATAATCTCTCTTGAGGAACAGGGGCTAAGATGTTGATTGTTTCTTTTGTCACTGGATGATTAAATTCCAATTTTCGGGCGTGCAGGTGTATGGATCCGTCGGGGTTGCTGCGTTTGGCCCCGTATTTCAAATCTCCTTTGATGGGGCATCCTATGGTGGACAATTGAACTCGTATTTGGTGATGCCGACCGGTTAACGGAAGCACTTCAACCAAGGTGTAGCGTTCTGTGGCAGCCAGCACTCTATAATCGAGTTCGCAACGAGAAGATCCAGGCTTCTGTTCTAATGATGCGAATGACTTATTAAGTGACTCTTTCTTTACCAGGTAGTGTACTAGTTTGCCATGAGTTGGATTAGGTGTATTTTGAGTTACGGCCCAATAGGTTTTTTGCACCTCGCGTTCACGGAATTGCTCATTCATGCGCTCAAGCGCTTTGCTGGTCCTTGCGAATAGAACTACGCCGCTAACCGGCCGATCGATGCGATGAATTGTGCCTAGAAAAACCGCGCCCGGCTTTTGGTATTTGTCCCCGATATATCTTTTTACTTTTTCGCTCAATGGCTCATCGCCGGTTTTGTCGCCTTGAACTATATCCCCAGGCCGTTTATTAACAGCAATCAGGTGGTTGTCTTCGTACAGTACTTGGATGTCCAATGCAAATCAGTATTGCTCCTTCTCGTTCGGGAAATCACGACTTTTCACATCGTTGATATACGACTGGGTGGCTTGATGTATGGTGCCGTACAAATCGGCATAGCGTCGTAGAAAGCGCGGATTGAATTCCTTGTTGATGCCCAGCATGTCATGTAAGACCAATACCTGTCCGTCCACTTGATTGCCAGCCCCGATTCCGATGACAGGCATTTGGATCTGATGTGCAACTTTTCCTGCAAGTGTGGCAGGGATCTTTTCCAACACAACAGCGAAGCATCCGGCTTGCTCGAGCATGTGTGCGTCATCCATCAGCTTTTGAGCTTCCGCATCCTCGCGCGCACGAACAACATAAGTTCCGAATTTATATATCGATTGCGGGGTTAGTCCAAGATGCCCCATAACAGGCACACCGGCAGACAAGATTCTACTTACCGATTCAATGATTTCCGCGCCACCTTCTAACTTTACAGCATGAGCTCCTGATTCTTTCATGATCCGAATCGCGGAGTTCAAGGCTTCTTTTGAATTCCCTTGATAGGAGCCGAATGGAAGGTCCACAACCACTAAGGCGCGCTTTACAGCACGGACCACCGATGAGGCATGGTAAATCATTTGATCCAAGGTGATTGGCAAGGTGGTTTCATGACCCGCCATCACATTAGAGGCAGAATCACCTACCAGAATCACATCAATGCCCGCGTCATCCAGAATCCGCGCAAGCGAAAAGTCATAGGCGGTAAGCATGGAGATTTTTTCACCACGTCTTTTCATTTCTAAAAGCGTGTGAGTGGTTATTTTCTTAGCGTCCATGGTTTTTCTGTGTTGAATGTGGATTTATTAGGTTCAATCCCCAATTTTCAATCGTCAACCCTTCGGTAAACTCAGGGCAGGTCGTAAATTGTCTATTGTCAATCGTCAATCGTCACTTGCCTTTAGTTTTCTTATCTCCTCTTCCAATTTTAGATTTTTCTCTTTTTCTGCCTTAAGTGCTTTTGACAAGGTTATAACCACATCGCCGTTTTCATTCCCTCCAGTCATTTCTTTATACTTTGCCAATCCATCTCTTTCATTGGAAAGTTTGACGATTTCGGCATCGCGGCTTGCTATTTGGTCCTGCATGGATTTGATTTCAGCCTCCAAAGATTTGATTTCTGATGATTTTTCACTTTCTCCGCTGCGCAGAGAGGATACGGCCTTTTTCAATTCATCATTCTCCTGCTTTAAAGCGTTTATCTGGGTTTTAAGTTGGATGATTGATTCCGCCAACTTGATCATCTCTTCTCCTGATGAGATAGCCTCATTATTGCTGTCAGATGTAGGATTGTCCGCGCTTGGTGTTGCGCCTTTCGTGAATATGTAAACATAATCGAGTCTTGCACGCGTGTCTGGGCCAATCACTATACCGATGCTGCCACTCTTGTATGATGGTTCAAAAAAGCTGACCATATAAACATCATTTATAAAGAGATCATAGTTGCCACCCGCTGTCCTGATTTCAATAACATTGTTAAGTCCAGCCTCATTTGCAGGCGCACATTTTGTCCAACCACCGTTCTTAGAGGTTCCAGTCAAATATTGGTATTTGCCTGCGGTGATTTGACGTACCCGAAATTCTTTTTTCCTATTTAATTCAATTAGGAATCCACCTGATGCTTGAGGCTGCATCATGAAAAGTATTCCCGCAGTGGGGTCGGATCCGTAGTTTTTATCTAGTCGGAGGGATGCTACCAACCTACAATCATCCACCTCCTTTTCCAATCCTGCAATTACCAGGAAGGGTGTGGAGGTGTTTTTGCGATGGAGAATGTACTCACCATCTTGGATAACCAATAAATTATCGGAATTAGCCTCAGTCGTCCATTTATCTGATGGCGTATCGAAGTTGTCGCTGAAGGCCAACAGTTCAAAGCGATCCCGTACCCGCTGCGCCGTTGCATTGCTAGTAGAGGTCAGCCATAAAATGGATGCCAAAAACAGGTATTGAGCTCTGTAAATCAAAGTGTTTACAAATTATGTCCAAAAATAGGCAATTGGTATTACACAACGTAACAAGTAGTACTTTTGGTGTATGATTAAGCGTATCTGTTTGGCTGCAGCCTTTGCGGTGTCAGCCTTTGCCTTCCACTCGTGCGATAACGAAATTGAACTCAATGCCCCCTATAAAGAAATCGGGGTCATTTACGGTATCTTGGATCCGGGGTTAGATACTCAAATTGTGCGTATACAAAAAGCCTTTTTAGGAGAAGGTAATGCTTTGGTCATGTCTCAGGTACCTGATTCGGTTTATTATGCCGATGGAGTTTTGGATGTGAAAATGTACCGTCTGCGCAAAACCGGGAGTAGCTTCCAGATTTTGGACTCTTTCCCATTGGTTCGTTTCGTAGGCCCACCTAAAGACCCCGGTTCTTTTCCGACTACTCCAAACATTCTTTACCGTACCAACGGTGAAACGATTTACACCGATAGCGAATACAAAGTCGTCGCCCGTAACACCATCACAGGTAATGAATTCAGCGCCCAAACCCCAATCGTTCAGCCTATCAACATTATTCGCCCAAACACAACAGAACAGATTCGTTGGGCTAGCCAGTTTCCTGTAACAGCTCGATACACCACAAACGAAACGGGTCGAGTTTACAACCTTACCATTCGCTTCAAATTCAATGAGGAGGATGTGGCTGCAGGTACCATTACCCCAAAATATATCGATTGGGTTTTCCCCAATCGCACAGTCACCGACCCGGTTTCTGAATCAGAAATCACCATTGAAATTGATGGCGAGAAATTTTACAAGTTTGTTGACTCCAAACTAGACGCGGATCCTAATATCCGTCGCTACGCGGGGAACCTCGATTTCATTGTAACAGTAGGTGCCGAGTTCCTCGCTAATTATGTCGACATCAACGCTCCCGGAACCAACCTTTTAACCACGCCTCCTGTTTATTCCAATGTCCAAAACGGTACCGGAATTCTGTCCAGTAGGAGCATAGTGGTTCGTCCCGACAAGGTAATGGACCCTGCGGCATTGGATGAACTTAAGAACGGGATCTATACATCCGACTTAGGCTTTCAATAAATCTGTGTCTTTTTGTCAGACCTTGAGTCAGTGTTTGCACTGAACTGTCTTCTATTTATGACATTATTTCCCCGCCATGTCAATGGCATGGTACTTGACTAACAGGTCAAAAACAATAATAAAATGAGAAAAGTAATCGGAATCGACCTTGGAACCACCAACTCCTGCGTAGCTGTAATGGAGGGAAACGAACCTGTGGTTATACCAAATAGTGAAGGGCGCCGCACAACACCTTCAATCGTGGCATTCATTAAAGATGGTGAGCGAAAAGTGGGTGACCCAGCTAAGCGTCAAGCAATTACAAATCCAACTCAAACCATATACTCCATTAAGAGGTTCATGGGAGAGTCCTTTGATAAAGTTTCAGAAGAGGTAAGCAGGGTTCCTTATCAGGTTGTTAAAGGGGAGAACAATACTGCCCGTGTTAAAATCGGTGACCGCAACTACACTCCTCAGGAAATATCGGCGATGGTGCTTCAGAAGATGAAGAAAACCGCCGAAGATTACTTGGGTCATGAGGTAACTGAGGCCGTAGTAACCGTTCCTGCATATTTCAACGACAGTCAGCGTCAAGCCACAAAGGAAGCGGGCGAAATCGCTGGTCTTAAAGTCTTGCGTATCATCAATGAGCCTACAGCAGCTGCGTTGGCATATGGCCTTGACAAGAATCACAAAGACACTAAAGTGGCCGTTTTCGATTTAGGCGGCGGTACATTCGATGTTTCTATCCTCGAACTCGGGGATGGTGTGTTCGAAGTGAAATCAACCAATGGTGATACACATTTGGGTGGAGATGATTTCGACCAGGTTATCATCGACTGGCTGGCTCAGGAGTTCCAATCGGATGAAGGCCTCGATCTTCGAAAAGACCCAATGGCCATGCAACGTCTGAAAGAAGCGGCTGAGAAAGCCAAGATAGAGTTATCTAGCTCTAGCCAAACAGAGATTAATCTGCCATACATCATGCCTGTGGATGGAATTCCCAAGCACTTGGTGAAAACACTTACCCGTTCTAAGTTCGAACAGCTTGCCGACAAACTGATTCAGCGCACGCTTGAACCATGTAAAAAGGCCCTCTCCGATGCGAGGATGTCTGCCAATGAAGTGGATGAAGTGATTCTGGTAGGAGGATCAACCCGTATCCCTGCCATCCAAGAACTGGTTGAGAAGTTTTTCGGTAAGAAGCCTTCCAAAGGAGTAAACCCAGACGAAGTGGTAGCTGTTGGCGCAGCCATACAAGGTGCAGTACTTACAGGAGAGGTTAAAGATGTGTTGTTGTTGGATGTTACGCCACTTTCACTTGGTATTGAAACCTTAGGCGGTGTTTCTACGAAACTCATCGAATCCAACACTACCATCCCTACACGAAAATCAGAAGTGTTCTCCACGGCATCCGATAGCCAGCCATCAGTAGAAATCCACGTTCTGCAGGGTGAGCGCCCAATGGCCAAAGATAACCGAACCATAGGTCGTTTCCACCTCGATGGAATTCCACCCGCTCCGCGTGGTACCCCTCAGATTGAGGTGACTTTCGATATCGATGCCAACGGAATCCTGAGCGTTACTGCCAAAGACAAGGCAACTGGAAAGTCTCAGAACATCCGCATTGAAGCTTCATCCGGCCTGACCGACGACGAGATTAAGCGAATGAAGCATGAAGCCGAAGCAAATGCTGATTCCGACAAAAAGGCAAAGGAGGAGGTAGAGAAGGTCAATCAAGCAGATACCATGATCTTCCAAACCGAAAAGCAGCTGAAGGAATATGGCGATAAACTGTCCGCCGATAAAAAAGAACCGATTGAAAAGGCCCTGGTGAAATTGAAAGAAGCTCACCAATCACGCAACATGGCAGATATTGAAACAGCCATGAACGACATCAACGCAGCATGGCAAGCCGCCTCTGAGGAGATGTACAAAGCTTCGCAAGAGCAACAGCCTGCGGGCTCCGGTACATCCGATCAAGGTGCATCTGCTTCAAGTGGTGGTGGTGATGTTACTGATGTCGATTTCGAAGAGGTGAAAGACGATAAAAAGTAACCCATCAACTAGTACAATAAAGCAAAAGCCCCGAAATGAGCGCGTCTCTTTCGGGGCTTTGTTGTTTTTTCTGAGGTTTTATCAAAGGAAATTCAATCGGCTCATGAAGGCATCCTTGTAGGATTTTCCTACCGGAATGGTCTTTTCTCCTATAAGTACGGTGTTTTCATCCAGTACGTTTATTTTGTCTACGGCAATGATGTATGAACGATGAACACGGAGGAACCTGTCGGCCGGTAGTTTCAATTCAATGTCCTTCATGGTAGAGTGGATGATGAACTGATCGGATGCGGTCTGGATGATCACGTAGTTATCCATTGCTTGAATCCAGTTGATGTTTTCGATGAACACTTTCACCAACATGGAGCCTTTCTTCACGAAAAATGAATTTTGGATTACAACGCTTCCAATGGATTCGGAAGAGTTGGCTGCTTTGCTCTGGTTGGTTTGTCCTTTTCGTACCAAGACCGCATAACCTACCAGATTTTCCTTTTCATCTTTAACAGGCGAGCACGTGAGTGAGGCACTTATTGGATTTGACCCTGTGATTCTTATGGTGGAATTGTCAAGATCCAATGCCTTGTCGGCTACAGCTTGACGGTGCAGTGTGTTGCGATCGAATTTGCTGCCGTTTGGATCGGTGATTTCAAATACATCGAAGAAATCCGTACCCTCAGCCTGCTCCAAATTTTTACCTACGATCTCCTCCGCTTTGGGATTCAAAAATGAAATTCGGAAGTCCGTATCAAGCGTTATGATGGCATCGTCCAAATTGGTGAGCGCGTTTTCAAACCTTTCCTTTTCATTTCGTGTTTCTTGGTCTTTGGCGAATTTATACAACGCCATTTCCACTGTGGAACGCAAATCAGGCTCGTTGAAGGGTTTTACCAAGTAGCCGTAAGGTTCAGTGACTTTGGCTCTATCCAAAGTTTCCTTGTCAACAAACGATGTAAGGAATATCACTGGGATCTCGTAATGGTCACGAATCTTTTCTGCAATCTGTATTCCGTCAATATCGCCTTTCAGCTTCACATCCAGAAAAACAAGATCAGGATTCACCTCGTCAAGTCGCATGAAAGCAGTCTCCGCATTAAATGCGGTTACAGGTACGTCATAACCTAACTTGATTAAGGTATGCTGTAAATCTTTCGCAACGATGGATTCGTCTTCGATGACCAAGATTCTTGTGTTGCTCATAATGGGGATATTGTAATACTCAAAAATAGGTAAAATACCATCAATTCGTATAAATGTTGCGACATCCTTTTTAGCTTTCTGTACTATTATCAGGAACATTGAAATCGAGCGTGAATCGGGTTCCCCGATCTATAGTGACTTTCAAAGTTCCATCCAACTGGTTTGAGAGGGCATTGATCAGCTGCATGCCTAGTGAATCTGACTTGAATACATCAAATCCTTCTGGTAGGCCTGAGCCAGTATCTTGCACGGTCAATCGTACTTGCTTTTCGGTTAAGTATTTCAGACTCACGTAGATTTCCCCCGTGCCCTCGGTTCCAAATGCGTGTTTTAATGCATTGGAAACCAGCTCGTTTATGATTAGTCCGCAAGGTACAGCAGTGTCGATATCCAAAGAAATTTTATCGGCCTCGATAACGGGTTTAATTCTTGCTGGACCAATGTTAAAGGATAGCAGCAGGTTTTCTACGAGTCTTTTTATGTAATCGTCGAAATCGATTTTGGATAATCCGTCGTTTTGGTAAAAGCGTTCATGTATCAGCGCCATGGATTTGATTCTGTCTTGACCCTCTTTCAAAGCCAAAAAGGCTTTCTTGTCCTCGACATAATGTGATTGAAGGTTGAAAAGGCTGATGATGATTTGCAGATTGTTTTTTACCCGATGGTGGATTTCACGCAGCAGAAGGCCCTTTTCCTCCAACGACTCACGAATTCGTTCCTCCATGTTCTTTCGCAATGTGATATCAGTGGCGATCACCACTGTTTTTTCAATCACGCCAGCCGCATTGAATACAGGTGTCAATGTATTGGAAACCCACTTCGAAAAACCATTCTTGCAATCGATACTAGCTTCGAACATTTCTGATTTTTTTTCTTGGATGCAGCTTTCCAATAATTTGTTTGCGTCTGGATAAAAAGTGAAATCGCTTATTCCGCTTCCTCTTGCTGAAAGTATTTCTTGCAAATTAAATCCCGTAAGTTTGGTATAACCTTCGTTTACCCAGTCAATTTTCCCCTTTGAGTCGAATATCATTACGGAGTTGTCTGTCTCTGATGCCACAATCGACAACTTTTCTAGCTCTTTGTTTTTCTCATTCAACTCCCTGGTGCGTTCATCCACCAAACCGACCAACTCGTTTCGTTTATTCTCCAGATTCCTCGTTCTCCATTTGGAGAAACCAAAAACGAATCCGATCGCTGAAACCAAATACAGAAAGTAAAAGAAGGTGGTTTTCCAGAAAGGTGGTTTAACTGTGAACGTGTACAATACCGGCGAAGTCCAATCTCGGCCATTTGCAGTTGATTTCACCTTGAAAGTATAAGTTCCCGCATCGAGGTTGTTGTAACCAGCAATTGAACGACCGGAGGATGGTCTCCATTTTTGGTCGAAGTTCTCCAAAATGAACTCGTATTCCACTTCGCTAGGTGCTGCCAGAAATGAGCCTTCGAAGTTGAAAGTGATGTGGTTGTTGTTATATGGTAAAACAAGATCTTTCGGCAGTCCGGTTAATGAATCCGGAACTATTTTTTTATTCTTCCAATCAGTGTCCTTCAGCAACAAACTGACGCTCGAGATCCTCAGAATTGGAAGTGAAGTATTCGGAAGTGAGGCATTCAACGGGAATTTAATTGCACCATTTGAAGTGGCGAACCATACATTCCCGGAATTGTCTTCGCAAATGCCGTTTGTTTCTCCTCCATTGTATCCATTGCTGTAGTTGAAGTGGAATATTTTCAGTGTGTTATCAAACGGTTCACCACTGAATGGCATGACATCCACTCCCGAAGTGGTGCCAATCCATAAACGTGACTTGGAATCTGTAAAAGCGGTGAGGCAGTCATTGTTTGAGATCCCAAATTCCTCGTTCAATTTTTGGCTACTCCCATTCGTATAGAGGATTACGCAACCGTTACCGTTAGTGCAGACTATTATACTGTTTTTGGGTCCTTGTATGATGGATGTGATGTTTGAGGGTGCTAAGCCAATCAATTTGTTCACATCAATTATCCTGTCTCCCGAAAATTGGTATACGCCTTTTGTTGTTCCAATCCAAGTTATACCGTTTGCATCTGTGAGCAAGCATCTAATGGCAGCGTTGGGTAAACCCTCTTTGGGACCTAACTTCCTGCTTTCGCCGGTATTTGGATATATGATGAGACCGTCATCTGTTCCTAGCAATAGGTTGCGGTTCCTATCCCGCTCGATCGCGTATATGTTCAAGTAGTTGAGCTCGAGATAGGGGAAGGTGATTTTTTTATTTGCCGGGTCCAAATTGGCTGGACCGAATTCGGTGCCAATCCAAGTTTCGCCGTCGACATCAACATATTGGCACCATACCGTAAATGAGGTTAAACCAATATCGTTTCGCACGGATGAAATCATGCCATCATTGATCTCATTAAGGCCACCGGTTATGGATCCAAAATAAATACCATTGCTAGTGTTTACTGATAGGCATAAAAGGTTGTTGTTTGGTAAACCATTCTCATGCGTGTATTGGATGAATTTCTCGCTATTCCATTTGCATAAACCACTCCAAGTTCCAATCCAGAAAATACCTTCCCTATCAACAACAATCGATTTGATGATATTGCTTGGTAAGTTTTCTTGGGTAGTTATGCGTTGGAAACCGGTTTTGTTGAATATTGCCAGTCCGTTATTGAAAGTGGCAGCCAGGATAGTGTTGTCTTTTGTCTGAAACAGGTCTTCCACTCGGTCTGCATTCAATTGCTGCATTCCGGGTTCGGCAAAAAAGCGTCCGTTTAGGTATGTGCATACTCCTGCATAGGTGCCCACACGTATGCGACCGCCATTATCTTCATGCAAGCTCGTACATGTGTTACTGGTAAGTCCGTTTGTAGTGGTGAAATTGGTAAAACGATTACCGTCAAACATACTTACTCCTCCCATGGTGGCGATCCAGAGCCTTCCTTTCGAGTCGGTTAGCAAAGCATTCACATGATTATTCACTAAACCTCTGAAATTGGTGTAATTACTGAAACGGTTTTCATGATAGCGAGACAATCCATTGGAAGTGCCAATCCAAATCTGCCCTTTTCTGTCTTCGGTTATATCGTAAACCTCATCTCCAACCAAGCCGCTTGGTAATTTGAAGTATTTTTTTTCACCCGCGCCGTTGATTTTACAAAGACCGCCACGAAGCATTCCCAACCAAATATTGCCTTTGCTATCTTCAAATACAGACTTAACTGGATATGATGCTTCAGGAGTGTTTTTTTCGAACCGAGTGAATTTTTCCCCATTGAAAATCGCTGCACCGTTCATGGTGGCCACCCACAACCTGCCATGCCGGTCTTGAAGCAAATCGTTGACCTGATTGCCTGGCAGTCCGGATGTTGTATTGTAAGTGGTTAAGCTAAATGTTTGAGCGAATACAAAACCGCTAGACAAGCATGTTAAGCAAGTTAGGGCTAAAAGGGATAAGCGGTTTAGGAAGGCTTTCATTTGGGTATCATTCACCTGGGCCAAATACATCCCAATAATAATCAAATTAGATGTAAAATGTGAGAGCCAATTACTTTGCCAAGCTAATGAGCTTCCATTTGTAGCGTGTATGCACCACGAGGGAGGCTAAAATAATGAGCGTTCCTAAGATGAAGCCTGGGCTGAATAGCTCTGCCTCTCCGAAAAAGAACCAAGCCAATACGATACTGTACAAGGGCTCGAGGTTTACAGATAAATTCATAGTGAAAGGGTCTAGCACCTTCAACGCCTTCAGCGAAATGGTAAATGCAAAACTGGTGCAAACCAAACCGAGTAACAGTAGCCAAACCCAATCTGTGGAGCTCGGGATTTGGAATGAGGTTGCCGTAGCATTGAAATAAAAGGGTAGGAGCATTGAAAGGACGACAAAGCCCGCTATCAATTCATAAAACGTAATATCAATGGCGCTATGCCTAGCGGTTAATCGCTTATTGAAAATTGTGAATAATGAGCCTACCAATGCGCTTGCAATCGCCAATAACATTCCCAACCAAAAGGCCTGGCTTACCATGAAAATGAGATAAAGTCCGCAAATCACGACTATGCTGAGCATTATTTCTGGAATTTTGGGCATTTGTTTACGCAGTAATGGTTCTAGTAATGCAGTGAAAAGTGAAACCGTAGAGAAGCATGATAGCGCTATTGAAACGTTTGATGCTTTGATGGAAGCATAAAACAAGACCCAGTGTAGTGCTACCAACGCCCCAACACATGCTATATAAAACAATTCGCTTGATGATGGAAACTTGAAACCTTTACGAAGAACAAATGGTGCAAGGCCAATTGCGCTGATGACCATCCGATACCACACCAACATGCCTTCGCTCATCTCTATGGCTTTTCCGAAAATGCCGGTGAAGCCCCACAGCAAAATGGCCAAGTGCATCAGGAAGTAGGCCCGCTTCATAATAATCCAGCCGTTTTCAATGATTGGAACTCACTCCATAATGCTGCAACGGGCAACCCAACCACATTATCATAGGACCCTTCGATGGACTCGATTCCAATATGGCCAATCCATTCTTGTATGCCATAACCACCGGCCTTGTCGTATGGCCTATATTTCTCAACATAATAACTGATTTCCCAATCCTCCAGATTCCGAAACCTAACCAGTGTAATACGGTTGAAACAATGCAAGTGCTGGCGACTTCGTATGCATACGGCAGTGATTACCTGGTGTGCACGACCAGATAACATGCGTAGCATTTCAGTGGCAGCCACATCGTTGGAAGGCTTGCCCAATATAATCTCATCTACAACCACAATCGTGTCGGCGGTTATGACAATGGATCCGGATTGTACTTCTGCATCATAAGCTGAGGCTTTTTTGCTTGCTATGTACTCGGCAACTGAAGCGCCCTGCAATTCAGATGGGTATTCTTCGTCCACATTTTTAGTCAGGACTGTGAACGATAACCCCGCACGTGATAAAAGTTCTTGCCGCCTTGGTGAGGCGGATGCCAATATCAAAGGTTTTTCGAAATGTAGCAAAACATTTGGTTTATGCAGTGAGGTAGAACACAGCCATTGTAAGCAATCCCATGGCCATAATGATCTTGTTGAGCGATGATAGCCTCCCAAAAGCTTTCTTGGTCCTGGCTCTGAACAGTAAAATACACATAACAACCAATGGCAATTGTACTAGTGAGCAGACGAAGTAAAAGGAAATCGGACTTTCCCATTGGGCGGTGATGTATTGAACCGTGCCAATCAATGAAAAACCTATCAACCCCACTACGGCTGCTACAATAGCTGCGACTCGGGTGCCAGCCACTACTGCCAATGTCCTAATGCCACAGGCGGCATCGCCTTTCATGTCTTCACAACTTTTGATTATTTCACGGGCTAGACTCAATAGAAATGCGAAGACGGCATAACCTATCACGAATATGCGAATAGGTTCGTTATTCGATGCAGCTTCATCGCAAAACATAGGCATGGCTACAGCAAAAGCGGTTAATACTGATACTACCACGTTTCCTAAAACGGGAATTCGCTTGTAGTCGACAGCATAGAAATAAAGCAATCCGCAACTTACGGCAGTGGCTAGAAACGCCCTTGATTTGATTGAGCCATCTCCAACAATAAATGCGATTACTACTGCGGCTATGGTGAAGATGAAGTAAATCAGACGCGCATTGCGTTGCCCGATTTTCTCAAGTCCGCGCTCTTTTCCATTCACCCGATCGGTTTCCATATCCATCAGGTTGTTTATGATGTAACCTGATGCAGCTGTGAGCACAACTGCAAGCGTCAATAAATTGAATTTCGAATGACTGAGTGCGGAATCCAATCCATTCAGTTCAAGAATGGGAAGGATGAGCATGTGTCTGGAAAGCAACATGGCTCCGCATAACATGATCAGGTTTCCAATACGAACCAGTCTGAATAAGGAGAAAACTGTTTGGAATATTTTCATTGCCACTTTCCGTGCAACCTTAAGACTTGCTCGACCACATCACGTACACAACCCTGTCCTCCGTTCAACGGTGATACATAAACGCTGGCTTTGCGAATATCGGAAGCCGCATCATACGGACAACAAGGCACGCCGCAATGATTTAGCATAGGAAGGTCTGGCATATCATCACCCATGACAAGCACCTGCTCTGGTTTGGAGCCGAACCGCTCAAGAACTTCTTCCAGTACAGTAATTTTGTTCGCCACTCCCATGTGCACCTCTTGTACGCCCAATCTTTTCAATCGAACAGGAACGCCTGATGAGTGACCCCCTGAAATGATCGCCATTCGGTAACCAGCCTTGATGGCGAGTTGCATGGCGTATCCATCGCGAATGTTCATCCTTCGAAGAAACTCCCCATCTGGCATCACCAAAAGAGAGCCGTCGGTTAAAACGCCGTCCACATCGAAAACGAATGTGGTTACTTTATTGAGTCTTTCTTTGAAATTGATGTCCATATAGCAAGGATATGAAAAAAGTGCGAAAGCCTAACCTTTCCCTGGTTTATTCTTATGAACAGCAGCAATACTCTTAGTCAGTGTAGCATAGAGCTTAACCGCCTCTGGGTTTTTGGCAAGAAAGTCCAGGTGTTTTTTGATGGTTTTTTGGTCTCCGCGTTTTGCAGGTCCGGTTTGTACATCAACAGGGTTGCCCGCAAATGCATTTTTAGTTGTAGTATGGGCCAGCTTTTTCAATATGTTGAATGTTACACCCACTTGATTCGTTATATCAGCAGCCATTCCCAACAGATGATTGGTAAAGTTATTGGTAAAGACTGCAGCGGCATGAACCGCCATCCTTGTTCTGGAGTCCATCACGTAAACCTCGCTGGAAATGGTGTTCGCCATAGCCAACAAGGTAGCGAGTGTTTTTTCTTCGGTGGCTTCAACGCAAATTGGGATGTGTTGAAAATTTATATTCCTCTTGCCGTTCATGGTGTCAAGGGGATAAAAAACACCTCCTTTGTTTTTTCTTCCTAGCGCAGACATATCCACCGTTCCCGATGTGTGCACGATTATGCTTTTTGAACTCCTCAGTGATTTTGCAACAATGGGAGTTGCGTCATCATTGACGGTTAGCAGGATCATATCTGTGTTTTTGGGAATTTCCAATGTGATGCGGAAATCACAGCCAAGGTAACGGGCCAGTGAAGTGCCGCTTTTGGAATTGCGCGAGTAAACTCCAGTGATTGTGTGTCCGCTACGCAGCAGGGCAGGAGCCAAGGCATTGGCCATCCTTCCCGAGCCTATGACGAAAATCCTCATGCAGGTAATTGATCTTTTTTCTGTCTTCGCAAATCTCGGAAGCGCTTTCTTACAGCCATCATGGAGCCAATGATCAGCAATATGCATCCAATCCACAATACATTGATGTAAGGGAAAATGATGGCCTTCATGATAATGAACTCGCGTTTGTTTTCTTTTTTCTCCGCGATTGAAATGATGGCGTTACCGTTGTTCGGATCGATATTGATAAAGGCGATTTTCAATCCAAGGTCCTCCACAATGGTTTCTTTGGAGAATATCCTTTGGCCACGGATGATGAATAGAGGATTGAATTCACGCACCTTGTTGTTCACATCCATGATTTCCAACTTAGCGGCAACAGCAATGTCGTTCTCCTCTAATCCAAGAGCCTTTCGGTCAACATCCACGGATATGCCTTTGAACTTGAATGCTACAAGGGAATTACTTGTTGCGATAGTGTCGCCAGCTTGTATGGTATCGATTTTGGCTTCATGGTATTCGCCTGCACCTTCAGGTTTTTCCAAACTTTCCATATCAGCATAAGTGATATGGGTATAGATGTCTCTGTCGATGAAATGACGAGTGGATGGTTCGGCCACATTGCCCATTCGAGGGTTAAGCTGAATGCGTGGTCGTAGAGTAAAGGCGGGCTCTAAAGTCCCCTTTTCGAAATTCGGCTTGAAGTATTCGATGTTGTAAAATACATTCACCCCTTCGCGCTCTTTGCCAGTGTAGCTGATGAAATACTTCGACATTTGGAGGGTGTCTCCCTGGTGTAGCATGATATTCTCATCGTTCGGGAAATCCTTGCCCAAATCCACATTCAACAGGTTCTTACTGATTACCTCTTGCTTTCCATTGGAGATGAGTGCGCCGACTAATATCAACGCCATTCCGATATGCGTTACGGATCCTCCAGTGTGGTCTAGTTTGCCTTTCAAAAACCTGATGGCGTAATCTAGGTTTGCCAGCAACGCAAACATGCCTGCAAATAGCAGAAGAATGTACTGTACACGGTCGAATTGTATATTGTAAGCAGCTACAGCGCTAATAACAATGGATGCAATCCCGGAGACGGCTATTCTTTTCCAGAAATCACCCGCTTGCGTGCTTTTGTATTTGAGAAATTGCGCGAAGCCAATCAAGATGCAGATAATGATGGCAAATGGGATTTGCCATGCGTTATAGTGTCCGATAACATCAGCCGGAGGTGCCATTTTGGTGCCAAACACCTTATTGATAACGGGTATGGATGTGGTGAAGGTGATTTGCAAACCTGCGATCAATAACACCAGCATGCCGATGAACATCCAAAATTCGCGAGAATACAAGTGGTCGTCTTTTTCGGTGGTAACAAATGCGTGGCGGTTCCTGAACCATAACCAAATAGCCATGATAGTGAAAAAAGCCATGTAGATCACCAGCTGTCCAGTCATACCCAAGTCGGTGAATGAGTGTACGGATGTGTCACCGAGAATACCGCTTCGCGTCAGGAATGTGGAATAAAGAATCAGGATAAAGGTCAGCACCGTAAGTATGAAGCTGCTTAGTAGCGTTGTGCCATTTTTCTTATGGATTACCATTACGTGCGCAGCTCCAACGAAAGTCATCCAAGGAACCAATGAGGCGTTTTCTACAGGGTCCCACGCCCAAAAACCGCCAAATGATAAGGCTTCATAAGCCCATGCTCCACCCATTAAGATGCCGGTACCAAGTATCATTACTCCGAAAAAAGACCATGGTGTAGCCTGTGTTGTCCATTCGCGGTAACGCTTTGTCATCATCCCGCCCATCGCGAATGCGAAAGGAATCAAGGTAGAGGCGAAGCCCAAAAATAAAACCGGTGGGTGAATTACCATCCAATAGTTTTGCAAAAGCGGGTTCAAGCCACGGCCATCTTCGATGCGCTGCAGGTAATCGGGAAACTGCACAAACGGCAGGTTAGCCATATCGGGGTGATTGCGCAGCAACGTGAAGGGATTCGTGCCGATTTTATGTCCAAGAACATAAACTCCGAGTACCATCGAGACTAGGAATACCTGCACTAGGCAAACAGTAACCATTACAGGGCCTTCCCAACTTCCACCTTTTCTTAGAAATATTGCACCAAGTACTACATGCCAGAATGTCCAAAGCAGAAAGCTACCTTCCTGACCTTCCCAAAAACTTGCGAAAATGTAGCGCATGGGCATTTCGGTGGATGAATGCTGCCATACATAGTAGTACTCGAAACGGTGGTTGAAGATCAAATAATAGAGTACCGCGAAGATGCCAATAATCGAAAGGCCATGTAGAATGAAGGCTGATCGAGCGATTAGCTTCCACTGCTTTTCTTCATCAGGTCTTTTGAATCCCAAATAATAGGCCACAGCGCCTAATAATGCGCCAACAAAAGCCAGTGAAAGCAGGGTGTTGCCCAGTTTGCCCCAAATGAGCTGCTCTCCTACATAAGCTATATCCATAAAGATTTAGGATTGGGGAACCCGTACAAATTCTCCTTGAGGTCCTTGATTACCGTTGTATTTCGAAGGGCATTTCATCAATAAATCGCCTTTGGCGACGCGGAATTCGCCTTCCACGACTTTTCCAATGACCACCACTTGTTCCGACTTTTCAAAGTCTTGGGGTTTGGTATCGTTGTATAAGACTTTCATTTCTTTGCCTTCATTGTCGATCAGGTAAAAACCGAAAACATTGGCGTTTTGAGCTGGGTTGTAAATGAAATCTTTTTCGCGGTTCAATTTGCCAACTACGTGGTACGTATCGCCTTGGTTGTCTATGGCGGTGGAGAAAGATGCGTAGGTACTGGAGTCGGAGATGGTGCTCACGATTACTCCCAACAATATTGCGATTACTACTATGGCGATGATGTGAGTTTTTTTCATCAATAGACGTTTTGCTTGTTGCTTTGTGCTTTTTCCATTTTCCTAACCCGCATGTCCAAATAAACCATGAAACCGATGATTCCTGCCATTACGGTTGATGCAACGGCTACCACAACGAATATTTTGCCGTTTGACCGCATCACATCAGCCATTTCCACAGCTTGGGCGTTAGCGTTGATAGCCGAAAGCAAGACAAAGAAGAGAGCGGTAAGTTTGTTTGACATCTAATTTTATTTTTGATACTTGTTCGCTTGTAGTTTTTTCATGCGATAGCCGATATTCATGAGCCAAACGCCCAATAACGACCAACCTATTATTGCCGGATAAAACACCTTGCGAAGGTTTTTGTCTAAGTCATAGCTGTTGAAACCAGGGTTGCCTCCATCTCCAGGATGCAGGGAGTCGGCCATGCGAGGTAATACCATTATGAAAACCAGCATCATTACGAAAGCGAATACCGAATAAACGCCCGAAATACGCCCCTTTTTTTCCGGATCTTCCAGGGAACCTCTGAGTAGGAAATAGGCTGAATAAACCAACATGGTTGCTGCGGCTCCATTCAGTTTCACATCGTTTACCCACCATGCGCCCCAAGTGAATTTGGCCCAAACCATGCCGGTCAATAATCCAAGTACGCCGAAAAGCATACCGATTTTGGCACTTTCCAATGCAATAGTGTCGTTTTCGAAAGTTGGATTTCCCAGATTACGGATGCTGTAAACTAGGCTGATGATGAAGAGAATCATCATCGAAAACCACATCGTCACATGAAAGTAAAGATTTCGGATACTTTCATTCAAAATGGGTAGTGCAGGTACTTCACCCAAAAATCCTGCAACCACGGTATAGGAGAGAAGTAATGCGCAAAGAACCTTCCACCAATGCTTGATCATCAAAGTGTTGTTTTTAAGTGGATTAAAAAGCTGAAAGAGGTGCCTTTTCAATCCCTCCAAAGATAGGGAAAGAGTATGTAAGTGAGTGCATAGACTAATCCGGTTAAGGCTGCCATAACAAGGGCATAAGAACCGTTTACGGTCCATGCGATACCATCAATCGCATTTTTTGAATATCGTATCAGCACCATTAGGAATGGTATCAGAACTGGGAAACTAAGGATGGCCATCAAAGTGGGACTATTACCGGCCCTTGAGGCGATAGCAGACGTCATGGTAAGAATGGATGCAAGTCCCAAACTGCCAAGCAATAAACCCAATAGGAACCCTGGCATATCTTGGATGTTGCCACCAAGAAAAACATGGAATGCACCCAAACTGATCAAACCTATTGACAGGAGTAGCATGGAGTTGTACAGGATACGGGAAAACACAACGCCCAATGGACTTGCTAAAAAGTAGTAATGCAACCTCACACCCGAGCCTTCTTGCATGAAGCTTCTCGCAACCGCGTTTACGGCGGCAAATAGCATGATGATCCAAAATAGGGCATTCCAAGTGGGTACATCCACAATCCTCCTGAATGCCAGATAGCTCACAAACACCGTGGCCAATACATAGATGAAGGTTCCAGCTAAGGCGTTTTTTTGCCTAAATTCGAGGCTGAATTCCAAAGCAATAAGTTTCCAGAGTCGGTTCACGGTTCGTAATTGACGTTGGCAAAAGTAAGCTATAACCTTTTTGACTTTTTCTCGTAACCCATAATATGATAAAACTAGATATTCTAGCATTTGGCGCACATCCAGACGATGTGGAAATATCCTGCTCAGGAACGCTAATTAAACATATAGCTCTCGGACACAAAGTAGGGGTGGTGGATCTAACTCGAGGGGAGTTAGGAACTCGTGGTAGTTCTGAGATACGCGACCAGGAATGCCGTTTGGCCAGCGAAATCATGGGACTACATGCTCGTGAAAACCTCAATTTGTCGGATGGCTTCTTTGAAATTAATGAAGCTAGTAAGCTTTCCGTAATTCGTGCTGTTCGCAAATACCGTCCTGATATCGTTTTGGCCAACACCATAGACGATCGTCATCCCGATCATGGTCGTGCTGCAAAATTGGTTGCCGAATCGGCTTTTCTTGCCGGGCTTTCCAAGATTGAAACTGAAGTTGATGGAGTGAAGCAGGAGGCTTGGCGTCCTAAGTCCGTTTACCACTATGTGCAAGATTGGCAACTAAAGCCCGATTTCATCGTGGATATCTCTGGTTTTATGGACAAACGAATGGAAGCCATGCTGGCGTATAAATCCCAATTTTACAATCCAAATTCAAAAGAACCCATTACGCCCATTTCAAGTAAGGCTTTCTTGGACATGATTGTTTACCGGGCACTTGAAATGGGGCGATTAATTGGAACGCAACATGGAGAAGCATTCAAGATGCATCGACCACATGGGGTGCATCATTTGATGGACCTATTGTGATGAAACAACAAGGGCCGCTCTGATGAGCGGCCCTTGACATTAAGTTTCTATGCTAATCTAAAGCTCAGTTTTTGACAAACTTCACTGTACGGGCATTTTGATCATCTGCCACCCGAAGGGTGTACATTCCTGAAGCAAGGCTCTTCACATCCACATCCAAGCGAAGAATTCCTGCAGCAACATTCTGCTCCTGAGAGCTCCAAACAGTTTGGCCAACAATGTTCCTGATTTCCAAGCGACACTCTTTCAGTCCATCGTTTTGAATGCTAATGGTGAGTTGATTGGATGCTGGGTTCGGGAACACGTTTACCGACTTAACAGGGTTGTTATCTGAGTCGTTGATGCTCAAAAGGAGGTTTGGGTCAATGCAATCGTAAACGATGTCGTTGCTTTGAATCGCATGTTGACCATTGGGCGGAACAGAATAGCCTGGAGCGCCATCCTGTTGCCAGATCATGCTTACGCAGTTGTCCACGTTTTTGGCCAAAGCGCAAAAAACAGCCTCATCAAAATTGCTGTTTGATATGTTAACCGATGTTCCCCATGTTGCGCCATTGTCTGTAGATGCCATCAGCAACACATTGCGGAAGGAGAAATTATTCGGGTCAGGCAATGCGTTGTCGGTAAGTTCAATCAATGGGCAATAGCTTAGGTAAATGTTGCCAGCAGCGTCAATGGCGGCGCTAGGCATCGAGCAGATGCCTACGTTTCCATAACGACCTCCCAAATTAGTAGCAAAGGAGGATGCTACACCATCACCGTCGATATCAGGTGCAGTGGCAATAACAACTGGGGGATTGGATCCAAAGCTCTCGTTCCAATATAAAAGTCCGTCGGTAGACAAGAATAGACCGATATTGGCGGCTGGATCGTCATCCAATACCAACATAGCGCCTGCAAATGCGTGAACCATTCCGTTGTTGTCGATCAAAATGGCATAAGAACCATCTGTGGTAGTTAAAGTATCGGCCACACCATCACCATCCACATCAGTGGTTTGCGTAACATCATCGTATTTGGTAAATGGGAAATCAAGTATTACAGTCCTAGTCCAAGTCGAGCCGTTGTCAGTGGATTTCCAAAGAGCCCAATCGTCGGTCAGGTTTCCTGAAATGAAAGCAACAGTGTTGTCTTTAGCATCCATGGCATATCCGTCTGCGCGAAATCCGTTGTAGGTGGTGCTGTCGATTCCGGGAGGAATCACACGTAAGATGTCCCAGTTTTGACCACCATCAAGTGAGCGACTGTAGGAAAGGCAGCCGTTCAATCCGTTAACCAAGGTTCCATTGTTTCCTGTAGGGTAAGAGATGTCAATCATGTGAACGGTATTGCCATCAGGACCACCGGCTACAGTTCGATTCCAAAGGGTGTTTTGACCTGTAGAGAATCCTGGGATGGGAGTTTGTATCCAGCCTCCGGTTCCACCAGCGGTTGAACGGCGATTGATGGCTGTTGGGTTTGTAAGAGAGCCGTGGGAAACGACGATTTCATTTCCGTTGGCAAGCTGGATAAGGCTGGGCCAACCACGACGGTCGGTTTCGAATCGGGCTGTGGGGGCTGCTCCCCATGTCCCGTTATATGAATTATACCATGTACCACGATCGGGGTAAGTACCACCTTGATCGGTACTTCCGGTCCATGCGGCATGTACATTGCCATTGAGCTTGTATATGCGGTTTTGGATTGAGCCATTCGTCTGTAAATCATATGTGGTGGCGCCGATTAATGTTTGCGCCATGGATGATTTGTTTAGGTTAGAAGGCTGACCTTTTACGGTTGGATTAATTCGATTGGTTGGGGTTTCGTCGCCAGACACATCATAGGTTTGAACTTTAGCCGGTACAAGATTGCCGGTCCGGTTTAGTCTTTCTTTGATTGTGCTGATGGCGGCTGGGCGGTTTTGTGCCGTGGCCATCATTGCCAGAAAAAGCAGGCCGATTGATAGTAGGTTTTTTTTCATGGGTTTTTGGTTTAGGATACTCCTTCAAAAATAGCAATCAGTAGGAATAAAAAAAGCCCCGTGCGTTTGCACGAGGCTTTTTATGATAGTTGAAGCGAATTACTTCACAACAACTTTCTGAGTAGCAACACCATTTGCTGAAACGATGTTCAGGGTGTAGATACCAGAAGCGAGGTCACGAACGCTGATGGTTTGGTTGTTGGTTCCAACAACAGCATTTAATTGGCTGTTGTAAGCGATTTTTCCAAGAACGTCTACCAACTGCAAAGTTACTTCCTGAGCGCTAGCCATGTTGAAGGTAACTTGTACATTGTAAGAAGCAGGGTTTGGGAACACAGAAACTGCAGTAGCGGCAGCAACTTCAGAAACACTGCTGAATGGGTTTGGCTGTGGAGTGTGGATTACATCATATGGAGCTGGAGCATCTGGGTTTCCAGTAGGCTGGAAAGTGTTACCAGGCTCACCATCTTTGTAATAGAATACATCAACAGTGTTACCGATGCTCTTAGGAAGCATTGGCCATACCATTTCATCAAAGTCAGAACCGTTCAATCGAACAGGAGCAGACCAGTTCATTCCCATATCAGAAGATGACATGTAGAAAGAGTTACGGAACGACTCTTCCCAAGCTGGGTCAGGGTTTCCGTTTGTGGTGTTCTCGATCAATGAAGAATATACCAAGTGGATGTTGTTATCAGCATCGATACCCAAAGAAGGCATACTGGTCAAGCCACACTGGTAAGTAGCGATATTCGGAGCGAGTTCAATCACACCGCTACCGTCGATATCTTCAACGAAAGCAATTACGTTGTTGGTGATGTCACCAGCAGGCATAGTCTCGTTCCAATAAAGCAAACCGTCAGTTCCTGGGAAGTATGACACATCAGGTGACACTTCGCAAAGGATACGAGTGCTTCCGGTAACTACGTGAACGGTGTTGTTGTTGTCGATAACGCAAGAAATACCGCTGTCAGTAGTTGGGATTGTGTCAGCAACACCGTCGCCATCAACGTCAGAGATAGACAAGTTGTAATCCCATGGAGCCAATGGGAACTCGTTGATAACGGTGGTAGTCCAAGTGGCACCATTGTCAGTAGATTTGTAAAGAACCAAGCTCTCAGAGAAGCCACCAACTACGATTGCAACAACATCGCCACGAGAGTCGATATCGTATCCATCAGTAGAACCTTCGAAAAGGTAGGTTGAGAAGTTAGGAAGTACGACGTTTTCGTCAACCCAAGTCGCGCCACCATCGGTAGAACGTGAATAGAAGTTGTAGAAAGGAGCTGCATTAGGGTTACCGATTACGTGAACCGAGTTGCCGTTAGCGCCGCCAACGTCCATACGAGGCCAAGTAACAGTGGTTGCACCCAATGCACCTGAAGTCCAAGCACCAGAACCTTTGGTGGGACGGGTGTGGATGTTTGTTGGGTTGGTACCGTGGTTAACAACAACCTCGCCACCAGTAGCAGTTACGCCAATGTTTGGCCAACCAGTACGATAAGCTTCTTGACGAGCAGTTGGGATTGGACCCCAAGAGGAACCATTCCAATAGTTGTAACCCATACCACGATCAGGATATGCAGTTGGAGTATCACCTTTTGTCCAAACAACAGAGATGCTACCATCCGCGCTGCGATGTACGCGGTTACCTACAGCACCGTAGTTGGATTGCAAATCGTAAGTGGTTTGTCCGATAACAGTCTCAACCATAGAACCACGGTTGGCATTTACGGTTGGGTTGATGGCGCGGGTTGGAACGATAGCCGCATCAGATGGGCGCTGAACCAGGCGCTTCTGGTTCTTGGTGGATTCATTCAGCCTAGACTGCACGGATTCCCTGTTGTTCTGAGCGAAAACAGAGAAGGTGAAAGTCAAAGCCAAACCACTGAGTAACAGTTTTTTCATTTTGTTTGGTTTTGATTGGTTATTAATTGGATTAGTTAGAATTGTCTTACTGTAATGGCAAATGTAGACATACCAACACAATTTGTGTGGTCAAAAAACAAAAAAAAATTAAGATTTTGTTAATTGTTTAAATGACTGTAAATCAGCAACTAAAACCCGTATAGTTGTTTAAAATTTTGTGATATGGATTTCATGGAAAAATGTTGGCTTCCGTAGGTTGCGATTTCCTGCTTTTTGATCGTGAAACGACCCGTTGCTATTTCCTTCATGGCGCTTACCAATTCCGATACGGCTTGTGGTTTTATCAGTATGCCATTGCTTGGATTTACAAACTCTGAAATGCCCCCAACATCAGTAGAAATAACGGGTACTCCGCAACATAACGACTCCACAATGGTGCAAGGAAGGTTCTCATAGTTGCTGAACATGACTAATGCATCGGCACTACGCATTCTTGATGCCAGCTGTTCGCCTTCCATCAGTCCAGTAAACAAGATCCTGTTTCCTACAAGTCTCTTTGCATCTGCGTAATCATAAACGGAATTGTAATCAGGTCCATCTCCTATGATGGTTAGGTTTCCATTCAATCCGAGCTGAACATATTGCTCGAAGGCATCTATAATTCCTTTGATGTTCTTTGCCGGCTCATCAAAGCAGGAGACGTGTATGAAATCAAAATCCTTTTGAATGGTTTTCTCTTCTGGATGAAATAATTCGCAATCGGCTACATTGGGCGTTACAACATATTTGTTTTTCAAACCCAAAGCCTGCATCGCGTTTGCCAGGTTTTGTGTAACAGTAGTTACACATTCAGCATTTCTTACAGCCAATGCTGTAAAACATTTCCTGATCCATCCGCGATAAGCGCCTTTGGTAACATTCTGAGGCAAGTACCTCGACCAATGTTCGGTTATTACGTAAGGTGTGTTATTTTTGTAATTCAACCAAAGTGCAGGAATAGCAGTACGCGATAGAACATGCACATGTACTAGGTCGGGATTTTCCAATGACCTTGCCGCTTGAAGATAATGTTTTAAGTATCGCCAAGCGTTTATCAATCCTATTGAAGATTTGCCGAAGTAGATGCGAAGTTCACGAATGCCACCGCGCATGGATTCCTCTCTGAAAACCTGGCCTGAACGTAATGCAGCATCAGCCGTAACATACAGTACAGTAACGTCGGCAAACAAATTCACCGCCTCAGCATGACGCCTCACAAACAACCCTGGCATGGGATCGTGCCTGTCGGGGTACCAACGAGACACAAACAATACTTTTTTTCTTGAGGTAGGCATCCAATCAGTTTTTCAATCTAATTCTTAACGAGTTCCCGATTACTACCACATCTGAGAACGCCATCGATAATGCCGCCACCATCGGACTTAGGAGACCTACTGCAGCTATAGGTATGGCCACCAAATTATAAGCGAAAGCCCAAAAGAGATTTTGCCGGATGGTTCGCAAGGTCATCCTGCCTTTTTCTATTGCTGTTACCACCGAATTCAACTCGCCCTTGCCTATTATCACAACATCTGCAGCGTTCATGGCAACGGATGTAGCATCTCCGAAACTTATTCCGATATCAGCGGTTTCAAGCGATGGGGCATCATTAATGCCATCACCAACCATAACCACAGGTCCTTGTTGCATGAGTTGGTTGATGAATTTGGTTTTATCCTGGGGAAGCATACCGCTTTTGTATGAATCAACACCCACCGCATGGGCAGCCGCCGCACACTTGCTTTCGGAATCACCACTCAGCAAAACAGTTTTGATTCCCATGGTTTTCAATTTGGCAATGGTTTGAGCTGCATCAGGTTTCAACGTGTCGGAGATATCCAATGAGGCCAGCTTCGTTCCATTACGGAACAAATACAGGTCATGGCTTTCACCCTGAACCCTGCCTGATGCGGATGCTCCAGAGACCAACTCGTAAATTTGTCCGAGTTCATCAGTTCCTCTGATACCAATGCCTTTCAACTCTTCAACGGTATTGAATAGCTTTTGCTTGGCTCCCATCAGCTGGAAATCTTGAACCAAGGACTTAGCAATGGGGTGGTTCGAGTGAGATTCCAAACTGTACAGCACATCTATTGCGTTTGCACGCTCGCTGTCTTCAACAAGAAGTTTCTCCACCTTGAATTTTCCATTTGTCAAGGTTCCGGTTTTATCGAACACAATGGTTTTTATTCCATTGAACCGTTCTAAAGTTGAACCACCTTTCACTAAAATTCCTTTTCGAGCTGCCGAGCCTAGTCCCACCGCAACTGCTGTTGGAGTAGCCAATCCCATAGCGCATGGACAGGAAATTACCAGCACGGATATCGCATTCATCAGGCTCTGTTGAATATCCCTATCCAAGAATAAATGGTTAATGAAGAAAGCGACAAAGGAGATTAAGATAACAACAGGCACGAACCATGCACTTATCTTGTCTCCGAGTTTCTGTATTTCGGGTTTCGACTGCTGTGCGCGTTTAACCAGTTCGATGATGCCAGCCAACACGGTAGCGTTCCCTGTTTTGGTAACCATCATTTTGGCTGTGCCCTGTTGTACAATTGTTCCCGTAAGTATGGCTTGTCCAACAGATTTCAAAACAGGAACAGATTCGCCAGTCATGGCCGATTCATCCACAAGCACCTCACCCCAATAAACTGTACCATCTGCCGGAATGGCATCACCTGTTCGCAACAACAATTTGTCGTTGGCAATTATGGATGATGTTGACACTTTTTCTATTTCCTCACTCAAATCCTTTTGTAACGTGATTCGTTCTGCCCATGTTGGTTGCAGCGAAATCAATTCACGCAAAGCGGAAGTTGTTTTGCGTACCGATCGTGCCTCAATCACATTGCCAAGGAGGATTAAGGTTATGATGGTGGCTGCTGTCTCAAAAAACATGAAATTATGCATTGTTGATGTTCCCCAATGTATGGCCATACCGATGACACTGTAAGCAAAGGCAGACAAAGAGCCCAGGGTCACCAGGACGTCCATATTGGGCACACCCGATCTCAAGGACGCCCAAGCGCTTTTTCCGAAATGGGATAAACCAATTACCAGCACAGGAAGTGATAATGCCAATTGAAAAAGGGGATTATGAAGCATTGGCAAATCCCAAACCATATGTCCCATTAGCGGTAGTGAAAGCAGTGCGCACACCAAAAACATTTTTTCCTGTTTGGTTCCAGGGAATTTTGATGGCAGTTTGTTTTCTGCGGTTAAGGGTAAGTCAGCCGATCTAACAGAATATCCTAATGAACGGATTTTGGACTCGATGGAAGGAATCTGCTCTGCTGAAACTTCTTCGAACGAAACATCCCCAGTGGTAAAATCCACCTGCACATCATGCAAACCCTGTTGCTGCAAAATGCGGCTTACGCCCAAAGCGCAGTTGCTGCAGGTCATGCCATCCACTATCAAGCGGGTTTTTTCGTGCATGAGTTTTTATTTCAATGCAAATTTAAGCCAACAATGACCTTTTTAACTCACTGCAAATCAGTAAAATGAAATTATGGTGGGAGAAAGGTACGGGAAAGTGAATATTCGGGGCAATTCGTTAATTTTGCACTCCCTCACGGGGCGGCCATTGTGTCGAAGATGGTGAATGTAGCTCAGTTGGTTAGAGCGCCTGATTGTGGTTCAGGAGGTCGCGGGTTCGAGCCCCGTCTTTCACCCCTTTAAAAGCATCCCCGCAAGGGGATTTTTTATTTTCCGGATTCGAACTCCTCCCAGGTTTTTTCCTTGTAAATGTTTTCTGCGTAATAACGTAGTGTTGGCATGATTTGCGTAGTGGTCATATAACCTTGCAGCGGCTGGGTCACCAAAGCGAATTTCTCATCCAGTATTACATAAGACGGATATCCCATTTTACCGCCCAGCAAAGAAGCGGCCAGCGTATTGGCTTTGTATTGAGGCTCGAATACGAATACCTGTTCGCGAAAGCGAATGGTGTCTTTGGTTTCTGCATCCAATTTCACTGGATAAAAGTGTTCGTTGATGTAATAAGCAACGGCAGGGTCTGCAAATGTTGACTTGTCCATTTTCTTACACCATCCACACCATTCCGTATAAACATCGATGAATAGCTTTTTGGGGTTCTTGCCCGAAGCGGCAACAGCCTCCTCGAAGCTCATCCATTTGATTGGGGCTGGTTCTTGTGATTGGCAAGAAAGTGTTGCTGATGCCATGAGCACCAGCAACACGATGAATTTGAAATGCCTGAACAAGTTGATTAATCCTTTTTGGTTGCAATCCTGTAAAGCACGTATGCCAATCCAAGGAAGAAGGCTGTTCCAAGAATCATGTATCCTCCTTCGCCCATTGAAGCAGCAATGGCATGCTCCATGTTCACCATTTCAAGAGATTTGGCGATGTTGTCGTTCACGGAGAGCAGAGCAACCAAGACACCGGCAAGCGCACCGCCTGCGACAAGGCCCGTGGCAAACAAACTTCCTTTGCCCAGTTCTGCGTCTTCAGCTTCTACTTTATTCTTCTTCGACTTCCAATCAACCAATCCTTTTACCAAACCACCGGCGAAAATGGGCAGGGTAGTGGAGAGTGGCAAATAGGCGCCAACAGCAAAGGACAATGCTTTAACGCCGCAGAGCTCCATGGTTATGGCCAAGAAAACCCCTACGAGTACGAATTGCCAATCGAGGTTGAATGAAAGTAATCCTTTGATAAGTGTGGCCATCAGAGTTCCTTGAGGCGCCGGATATTTTTCTGTTCCTATGGCATGTTGAATACCTTGCGCAGCCATCTCAGCCGTGGGTTTGTCGAGGATTTGGACGGTTAAACCAATCACTACGGATGACACAATAGCACCTACAAACAGGGCTATCTGCTGATATTTTGGTGTTGCGCCTACGATGTAACCGGTTTTCAAATCCTGCGATGTGGCGCCGGCGTTCGCTGCTGCAATGCATATCATACCTCCCACAACCAAGGCCATCGGCTCGTATATTTTGCCTGTCCAACCCACAGCAATAAAAATGAGTGCGGTACCCATCAAAGTTGCAATGGTCATTCCTGATATCGGGTTCGAAGATGAGCCGATGATCCCCACTATTCGGCTGGATACGGTAACAAAGAAGAAACCAAAGACTACCACCAAAACCCCTAGCAGCAATTTGCCAATGATGGTATCGCCGGGTATTTGAGGAAGCAACGCCATCAAAATAACAAGACCGATGCTACCTAGGATTACGGTTTTAAATGATAGGTCATTCTCGGTACGGGAAACGGTACCGCCATCGGTTTTTTCCTTGATGGAGCCTAAGCTTTCCTTGAAGGATGCCACAATGGTTGGCAAGGTTTTTATGAGCGTGAGGATACCGCCTGCGGCAACCATTCCCGCTCCGATTTGGCGCATATAAGCGAAATAAACCGCGGTTGCAGTGTTGTTGAATGTTCCTCCAACTAAAACACCATTTACGATTTCAGGATTCCAACCACCTTTGCCTCCGGCAGTCATAAGGTCTTTCAAGTATCCGAGTTTCACCAATTGCATGGCGATTGTTTCTGCAGGAACCAATGAAGAAAGCAATGGGATCATTCCAAGCCAAGCCATCACACCACCGGCAACCAATACGCCACCGATTTTTGGACCGATGATGTATCCAACACCCAAATACTCGGGAGTGATTTCGCCATTGACGGTGGCGGATGGAAAGAACTTGTTGGTTTGTTTGGTGACCCAAGCAGGAGTTTCGGCTATGATGTGGAATACCTTCTGGAGGATTGCATAAATCATGGCAAATCCCAATCCCCAATATGCGGTTTTGGCAAAATCGCCGCCCTTTTCGCCAGCAATCAATACAGATGCACACGCCGTGCCTTCAGGATAGGGTAAGGTTTGGTGCTCTTTGACGATTAGTGACCGGCGAAGCGGAATCATCATCAAGGTTCCGAGTATACCTCCGAAAACGGCTAGTGTAAAGATGGTCCAATAATTGAAGAAAGAGGCTCCAGTGCTGACTCCTTGTTCATTCAGCGAGAGGAACAGAAATCCTGGCAGGGTGAAAACCACTCCAGCCGCAATGGATTCACCGGCAGAGCCCGTTGTTTGAATAATGTTGTTCTCAAGTATGGTGGTCTTGAAGAATTTTCGACCCAATGAAATCGCCAATACGGCAATTGGAATGGATGCGGAAACAGTCAGGCCTGCCTTGAGAGCCAGATATACCGTTGAGGCTCCGAAGATGATGCCGAAAACGGCGCCTAGGATAACGGACTTAACCGTGAATTCCGCTACCGAATCAGTGGCGGAAATGTAGGGACGAAACTCTTTTGTGGGTGTGTTTTCCATATGGTTGGGTTTCTGTAGGGTGTTTGTTTAGTTTACACCATGCATCATTTTGATGAGCTTCTTGTAAAGCACTACTAGAAGCAGGGATGCGGCGCCACTCAGAACGATGAAAACGCAGAAGAAAATAAACAGGTTAGAGATTTCGATACCCATGAAGCTTGGCATTTGTGCAGTAGCTTCGGCAGCGCCTTCGCCAGCCCCGGGAGGAATCAAAGAACTCAAGGTACCAGCGAATTTGTTGGCCGCTGCATTAGCCAAGAACCAGGTTCCCATGAGTAATGATGATAGGCGGAGCGGGGCTAGCTTACTAACCATGCTCAGACCTATTGGGGATAGACAAAGTTCTCCAAGGGTATGAATGATATATAAGGCAAATAACCAGAACATAGCGATCTTGGTTTGTGAGTCAACGCCGTGTACCGCATAAGCTATAACTACATAGCCTAGGGCCACAAGACCTAATCCAAGTGCCATTTTCAGTGGTGAGGAGGGTTCAATGTTGCTTTTAGCCATCTTGGACCACAGTACAGACATGAAAGGGGCAAGGATGATGATTGCAAGTGGGTTTATGGATTGGAACCAAGATGCAGGAAACTCCTTGAATTGGATATCGGTGATGTAACCTGAAACCGTTGCGCCAACCAAAATAGCTACGGTTCCAATTTGTAGTGAGCGAATTATTGTGGTCGTCCAATCAAAGAACCATCCCAAGGCTTTTAAAAGGTAATAACCGGTCAAAATCCCAGTTGCTGTAATAAGATATTGGCTGATATTGATTTCAACCGCACGGTCAACCTGTTGGTCGGCGAAGAGCGTCAGCGATGCGCCGGCTTGTTCGAAACAAGCCCAGAAAAATACAACGAAGAATGCTAGAATGAAAATAACGAATATTCGTTCCTTCTCATGTTTTTCAAGGGACTTGTCGGATAGGATCACCAACGGCATTACAATCATGGAAGCATAAATCAAATAGGCCACCAGGTCGAGTTCTGCCAGGAATGAACCGGCACCGAAGGAGGCCGACATGAGTGATTTGAAGTTCAGTAAGCCGTACATGAGAAGGATGGAGCCTATTATGATACCATAAGTCTTGCCATCCATTTTTTGCTTGGGCATTCCTAAGGGCTCTCCGGTAGGGGACACTAGGTATTTGTTTTTGAGCAATTCAAAAGAAATACTGCTTACAACCATTCCAATTCCAGCTGCAAGGAAACCATATCTGAAATCTTCAATGTTACCTGTATCGCCCAACCCACCGCATATCAAAGGAGAGAAAAAGGCGCCCATGTTAATTCCCATGTAGAATATGGTGAAGGCACCGTCGATTCGTGAATCATTAGCAGGATACAACTGACCAACCATTGTGGAGATATTGGGTTTGAAGAATCCGTTACCCATGATCAGGAAGGTCAAACCGGCCCACATGAGCGAGATACTGGATGCACTTTGAGCTCCTTCTGTAACAGCTCCACCGCTAAAAAACAGCATGAATTGTCCTAAAGCCATCATCAAGCCACCCACCAAAATGCTTCTTCTATTACCCCAATAGCGGTCGGCAATGTAACCACCTAGGAGGGGCGACAAGTACACTAGACCGGTAAAGCTTCCATAAATATTGGAGGATTCAGCCTCGGTCATAAAGAGCGCTTTGGTCATGAACAGGATGAAGATTGCCCGCATCCCATAATAACTGAAACGTTCCCACATCTCGGTGAAAAACAATACATAAAGACCTTTTGGATGGCCTTGGTTGGTGCTTGTGTTTGCCATAATTCCGTTAACTTTTTAGGGTTTTAGGGGTTAAATGTACGGTATTTTGTAAAAAATAGGAACCCATTAGTTTTTAGGATTTTGTCAACAAAGTGTAGCATTTTCTTTTACTTTTTATGATATTTGTCATGGTTCATATAGATAATCATCTATTACATTAGCCGAGTTTTTGAAGGCAGGCTCACCGTTGCTTTATAAAGCATACCCTAACCCAATTCAATATTATTTTATGCCTACTGGAACTATTAAATTCTTCAATCGAAAGAAAGGATTCGGTTTTATTATTGTAGACGACTCGCAGAAAGAGATTTTCTTTCATGCAACCGGAGTGGCCGACAAGAACAATCTGAAGGAGAACGACCGAGTAACCTTTGAAGAAAAAGACGGAGATCGTGGTATTGCTGCCGTGAATGTGGTGAAAATTTGAGCTAGCATATTTTCGAATAGTCGTCGATTTGCTTAACAGAACGATTGAAAAACCAGCATACAAAAGTCCACGCTTTCTTAGCTATTGAAAATGTAGGGTGCAAACTCATTGGATATGTATTGCCCGGACCTTTTGATTTCTAAAGGCTGCTTTTACATTTTATATATCTGGATTATCATGTGTTTACTAAGTTTTTCAAGGGGCTCATTACCGATCCGTAAAGCAAACTCAAAGATTCAATTTCCTACATTTGGCTCATGAAAAAGCTTACCGAAGCACAGATCCGCTTCATTGACAAGTTAGAACCTGGACAACGTGCTAATGCTATCGTTACCGGCTTTGCTGATTTTGGAGCCTTTGTCTCGATTGGGATGGTAAGCGGCTTGCTTCACAACCGGAATATCAAATGGGGCAGGGTGGATGATCCCAAAAACCACTTAAGGCCAAAGCAGAAATTGGAAGTGATGATTTTGGAGGTGGACCGGGAAAAGCATCGATTCACCGTTGGACTCAAGCAGCTGTTACCGGATCCATGGGAGCGGTTTTTAGAACGTCACAAGGAAGGTGATTCAATCGCCGCAACTGCGTTGCTTCGTAAGGAATTCGGCTGGGTAATGGAAGTGGTACCCGGCATTGAAGGCCTGCTTCATAATTCAGAATTGGCTAACAACTCGGAGTTGATGGAGGAGGGGCAAGCGCTGGAGTTGATCATTCGTAAATTGGACGCAAACGACCGGAAGCTGTATTTGGGTTTGTGATCCTGAAGTCGTTTTATTACTTTTAATCCGCTTTTAATCCGCATATCATGAGAAAAGTAGCCATTTGGGTAGTTTACATGCTGCTACCTTGTTTTCAATCACTCGGACAAAACTGCTTTATTTCCGCAAACGTGCAGAATATCTGCGCCTCCGGTTGTAACTTTTCAGCTGGCTTGTTTGTGCAAGGCATCAATTTGCCCTATACGGTTACGGTAACCGGGCCCAATTACACATTTGGTCCAGCTATCATTACTTCCTCACTTTTTCTCAACAACCTATGCCCTGGCACTTATCAGATCATCGCGGTCGATAACCTAGGAGTCCAATGCTCACAGACAACAATGATAATACCCAATACTATCCCAGTCATACTTTCCACTCAAGTCACCAATGCCACCTGTTCCACTTGCAATGATGGAAGCGTTTTGATGACCGCCTCTGGAGGAACGCCGCCTTATGTCTACAACTTTTCTAACGGTATCACCAGTCCTTTCGCCACCAATTTATCACCTGGAGTTTACATAGCTTCCGTTACCGATGCCAATGGATGTACGGATTATGATACCGTTACTGTTGGAATCGGAAGCAATGGGAACTATTCAATATCGGGTACCATTTATCTGGATGTTAACGCCAACGGCGTCTATGATAGCAGCGAGCCGGGCATGGGTAACCAAACGGCTTCCATCAATCCGCCAGGCACTAACCTGATTTCATCGGGTCTTGGTAGCTACGGAACCGTGGTGCCTCCTGGTACTTACGATGTAACCTATGTTCCCTCTACGGGTTGGAGCTTGTCTTCTACCGCCTCTAACTACAACGTTACAATTACAAATTCATCCATGTCTGGGCTCGATTTCGGGATCGTGCCCGATTCAACCACCCCAAGCGGAATTTTGAGTATGAGTAGCGGATTGCCTAGATGCTTTTGGACCGTGCCCTACTATCTCTATTTCCATAACAACGGTTATACTCCGCTTACTGGTTCGATGTCTTTCAACCATGATCCATTGATGGCCTTCAATTCGTCTACGACTCCGTACACTTCGCAGGTTGGAAACGTAGTCAGTTATTCTTTTACAAACCTGTTTCCTGGCCAGACTTTCAGTACAATAGTATACATGACGGAGCCAGCGGCGGGTAACACCTTGAATAACTACTTGACCGTAAACGCCGGCGATGCCTTTGGCGGTCAGTTGGCTTATTCCGATAGCCTGATACAAGTAACATCTTGCTCTTATGATCCAAACGACAAGGCCGTTTACCCAGTCGGTATCGGTCCAATGAATTATGTATCCATGAACCAGCGCCTCGACTATCTTATTCGCTTTCAGAACACGGGTAACGATACGGCCTTCAAGGTTGTTGTAGTGGACACGTTGGATGGTTCATTCGACTTCTCGACTTTCACTATACTAGGTAGTTCTCATCAGGTTCAAACCGAATTGTCTCCTGCAGGTCAGATCACCTTTACATTTGATAATATTTTGCTGCCCGATTCAAATGTGAATGAGCCCGGAAGCCACGGATATGTTTTGTACAACATCAAAGGACGGTCATCTAATGCTGATCCAACCAGTGTGAACAATACGGCCTACATTTTCTTTGACCAAAATGCACCCGTTCAAACGAACACCACTCTCACCACTTTCAGTGATAACTACCTGGGGGTTGGTGATCTGGTTTCCAACTCAGTGATTTCAATAGCTCCCAATCCATTCAATGGTGAGGCCAGGATCAATTGTGAAAGTTGCCAAGGCGAATATATTTTGCAGCTGACAGACCTTGTTGGCAAAGTGGTGCAAACCCAACGGGTAACGGGCAACAATTGGACGATTTCCAAAGGCTCCTTAACACAAGGAACATACTTGCTGGAGGCCCGCTCTGCTAAAACAGGTCAATCGAACAGATTGAAAGTCACAGTCTACTGATAGCATATTTTTGATCTGTAAGGATTACTTTTGTGGGCCTGAAAATGAGCCCTATGATACGCATACTCGCCAACGACGGCATTGATGAAGCAGGAAAGAAGATTTTCCTGGATGCTGGTTTCGAGGTTGTAACCGAAAAAGTGCCACAAGATTCTTTGTCATCCGGTTTAGCCAATTTCGATGCCATATTGGTTCGTAGTGCTACGCAGGTTCGCAAAGAACATATTGACGCCAACCCGCAGCTGAAGCTGATTGGTCGTGCTGGCGTAGGCATGGATAACATCGACGTTTCGTACGCACGCGAGAAGGGGCTACATGTGGTTAATACTCCCGATGCCAGTTCCGAATCGGTGGCTGAGTTGGTTTTCGCTCACATGTTCACCATGGCTCGCCAATTGCATCATGCCAATCGACACATGCCCGCCTGCGAATCCGCGGAAGCGTTCAACAAACTGAAAAAGCAATACTCCTCCGGTTTCGAATTGAAAGGGAAAACCCTTGGCATTATCGGGTTCGGTAAAATCGGTCAAGCGGTGGCCCGGATGGCATTAGCCTTCGGCATGGAGGTGAAGCCTTTCAAGTTGAATGCTTCAGATGTTAAAATCGGAATTGATTTTTTCAAAACGCATAGCGATACCACTTTGATGGTAACAATGAAATGCGTTCCGTTTGAGGATTTGTTACAAAGCAGTGACTTCATCACATTACATGTTCCATTTCCCAAAGGTGCTCCTCCCGTAATAGCTGCCAAAGAATTCTCTCAGATGAAAAAGGGGGTTTGTGTTATTAATACTTCGCGCGGCGGTGCAATCCGCGAAAGCGATCTGTTGGAAGCCTTGCAAAACGGAACGGTTGGACACGCTGCTTTGGACGTATTTGAGGGAGAACCTACGATACGTGAAGAATTAAGGCAGCATCCACGCGTTTCATTGACACCTCACATTGGAGGATCCACGGTGGAAGCTCAGGAACGTATCGGAATAGAGTTAGCCACTAAGGTGGTGCAATTGTTCAAATCATAAAACTGAAATAAAATTATCATGGCTATACTGAAACCTTTCAAAGGAATCCGTCCTCTCGCATCTGATGTTGCACACATTGCCAGCAAACCTTACGACGTCTTGAACGAACGTGAGGCGCGTCAAGAGTGTGAGGGTAATCCTGATTCTTTTTACCACGTTATAAAACCAGAGATTGATTTCCCTGATGATTTTGACCACTATGCTCCTGAAATTTATAAGAAGGGCAAAGAGAACTTTGACCGCATGTTGCATTCGGGATTGTTCAACAAGGATTCAAAAGAGTGCTACTACATTTACCGTCAGGTAATGGATGGTAGGAGCCAGGACGGAATCGTTGGCTGCGCGCATATTGATGATTACTTTAACAATGTTATCAAGAAGCATGAGCTTACTCGACCAGACAAGGAGGAGGATCGCAAGAATCACATCCGATACAGTCATTTGAATTACGAGCCTGTTTTTTTCGCTTATCCAAAGGTTTCCCGGTTGGATGAAATAGTTTCAGGCATAACTGCAGGTAATCCTGTTTATGACTTCACTGCTGACGACGGCATCAGACACGTATTGTGGGTGGTTGATAACGATCAATCAATTGCAGCCATTACCGAGGAGTTTTCAAAAATACCTGCCACTTACGTAGCCGACGGGCACCATCGCACGGCTGCAGCTGCTTTGGTAGGAAAAGAGCTGCGCGATGCGAACCCGAACCATCGTGGGGATGAGGAATACAACTATTTCCTTGCGGTACATTTTCCTGATGACCAATTGGCCATAATGGATTATAACAGGGTGGTGAAGGATTTGAATGGCATGAATGATGAGCAATTCATCGAAGCGCTTTCGAAGTCGTTTGATGTGGAGCTCAAAGGGACGACCGCATACAGGCCTAATGCCCTGCACAACTTCGCCATGTTTCTTTCCGGCAAATGGTATTCATTGACGGCCAAGCAAGGTACATACAATGACATGGACCCGATAGGAGTATTGGATGTGACGATTTTGTCTGAACAGATTCTGTCGCCGCTTTTGAATATTAAAGACTTGCGCACCGACAAACGAATTGAATTCGTGGGTGGATTGCGTGGCTTAGGTGAATTGGAAAAGCGTGTGAACAGCGGTGAGATGCGTGCGGCTTTTGCACTCTATCCTGTTACGATGAAACAGTTGATCGACATTGCAGATTCCGGAAACATCATGCCTCCCAAAACAACCTGGTTCGAGCCCAAGCTCAGAAGCGGATTGGTTTTGCATGACTTGAAGGATTGACTTCTCTCTGTTGCAAATGTCTTGAGTGAGTCCAACTTGGGTTGCTTTGCATTTGTGTTTTATTCGACTGTTTTGTTTTTAATGGGTATCCATACTTCTTCCACGGCATTAGGGTCATCAGTCTTGTAACCTTCTGGCATGATTTCAAAATGTGGGCGTTGGTCTAGTTCAAAACCCGAATTCGGAAGCCATTCATTGAATATGTAGTGGAAGGTTTTGAAAGCCAAAACCGCTGGTCCATGGTGGATGAAAACCGCGTATGTGCCATCCATGATTTCTAGGGTTTCCATAAAGTCGGGCGAATTCCCCGGTGTTTCCATAGTGGCCCATTTCGTGTACTCTTTGCTTGGATCGAAGTAATCGAAATAGTCGATGGGGTATTGTGATACGGAAAAATATCTAGTGCCAAATCTCTCGGGCATCAACATGCGATCCTTCATGAATTTTTGCCACAATGATTTTGTATGGTCGTTAGTTAAGGAGGTTTCAGTTTTATATCCGGCCAAGAGGATGTAGCCGCAATTTTTGATTGTAGGAGTCATTTTTGTGTTTGTAATATCGGGTTTGTCTTCATCGGCCCATAAAAATAAATCCGCAAACCGCTCAGATTTATGCGCTGCATGAAAGGTTTTTAACATTTATCAGAAGCCGTTTTTTAAACGAAAAGGCCGTCTTTTGACGGCCTTGGGATATTTTGTATGCTGTGGGTTATTCAGAAAGTGTAATACCTTACGCCAGCGCAAATAGACTTGTGTCCGGTTACTTGGAAATTGGCAACTTTATTTCCTGACATCATCTGACAGTATAAGGAAGATCCGGACCCTACTACGACATCGCCATCACCATCTACTTCAGAAGAACCCAACTTGAGGGTTCCATTGCATGAGAGCAATCCTTGGTCGAATGCTTTCACTATAGTTACTTTTCCGGAAGTCATATTCAATGACCCGCCTTCTTCAATAAAAAGGTTGTTGACTTTAACATTCTGATTTAAGTCAATGGTGATGTTCATTGGTATGAAAACTGTGGCATTGGATGAATTTGGCGACGAGCTAGTCGTGCTCCATTTACCATCATCATAAATCTCCCAAATGGTAAGGTCACTCCAATTCCCGCTTCTTACGGCACGGTAATCGATTGGTTGGTTTTTCGAATATTGGTTCAGGAACCTGACGTGAAAAAAAACGGTCATCAGCAGGGTGGCGACCAGAAAGATTGATGCTGTTGCGAATAATTCCATGGCTTTTCTTTTGGGAATGCCATGTTCTACGGAAATCTATCGCTTGGGTTACAGTCAATTATCATTTTGAAAGTTGTGTATGAAAGCCAATAGGATTGAATTTAATATCTTTGCAGCCCCGAATCCAAGGCGAGGTAGCTCAGGTGGTTAGAGCGTAGGATTCATAACCCTAAGGTCGGGGGTTCGATTCCCCCCCTCGCTACACTTTCTCAATTTACTTAGGATTCGGTTCCTAAGAGCAAGTATATCAGTGTTGCTTTTTCTGCAAACGGGTCCAAACATTTCATTTTTTAGCTTTGTTATCCCTGTCAAAAGCTGCTGACTGATGTCAGTTTTTGTTGCTTGTTAATTGGTAAATTTGAAGCACTTAATATGTCTGTCGCTATGATGTCAGAAGAGCAAAGAGAAGCTGAATTCCAGCGCCGTATTGATTCCGGAGAAGTCATTGAACCCAAGGATTGGATGCCTGAACGGTATCGGAAGCAATTGATCCGTATGATGTCTCAACACGCTCATTCCGAGATTGTTGGAATGCTGCCTGAAGGTAATTGGATAACCCGTGCCCCAAGCTTGGCTCGCAAAGCCATCCTTTTGGCCAAAGTGCAAGATGAGGCCGGACATGGATTGTATATCTACAGTGCGACTGAGACCTTGGGTATCGACCGTGCCGAAATGATTAACCAATTGCACACCGGAAAAGCCAAATATTCCTCCATTTTCAATTATCCCACTTTGTCATGGGCTGATATGGGTGCTATCGGATGGCTTGTAGATGGTGCTGCCATCGTTAACCAAACCGCATTGGCCAAATGCTCATACGGACCATATTCTCGTGCCATGTTGCGTATTTGTAAGGAAGAAAACTTCCACAATAAGCAAGGTTACCAGTTGCTCGCTTACCTGATGCGCGGAACCAAGGAGCAGCAAGAAATGGCTCAAGACGCAATGAACCGGTTTTGGTGGCCAGCATTGATGATGTTCGGGCCATCAGATACCAATTCGCCCAATAGTGATGAATTGATGCGTTGGAAGGTCAAGCTCTATTCGAACGATCATCTCCGTCAGCGTTTCATTGATCGTACTGTTCCCCAGGCAGAGGCTATCGGTTTGCGTATTCCGGATCCTGATTTGAAGTGGAACGAGCAAACACGCCACTATGAATTCGGCAAAATCAATTGGGATGAATTTTATGCGGTTGTCGCAGGCAATGGTCCATGCAACCATGAGCGCATGAGTGCGCGACGCAAGGCTGACGAGGAAGGTCGCTGGGTTCGCGAAGCTGCCCGCGAATATGCACGTAAGAAGTCCATGGTCACGGCCGCCTGATATAAACACGACACACACAACACAACATGTCAGCCGAAAACAACACACAATGGAAGCTTTGGGAAGTGTTCACCCAAAAAAAATCAGGCGATCCCCACGAGCATGCAGGAAGCGTACGCGCCCCCGATGCTGAGATGGCTCTAACCAATGCCCGTGATGTTTACAGCCGTAGGAAAGAAGCCGTGAACATCTGGGTGGTTCCTTCCGAGTGCATCACTGCATCCACACCTGAGGACATGGGTCCCTTCTTCGATCCTGCCAACGATAAGGTGTATCGTAACCCTAATTTTTACAAGACGCCTGACGGCATCAAGATGATTTCCTAATGGATCGCAACACTGCCTTGTTTG
>JALRAP010000159.1 GCA_023262505.1 Bacteroidia bacterium | reverse complement strand
AGATCTGTGCAAACAGTGGTCGATGCTGATCATTTAAGACTTACCTACGGAGCCCAAGATATAAGCGCATTTGATTCCGGTGCTTATACAGGTGAAATAAGTGGACCGATGTTGAATAAATTAAAAGTTAAATATGCATTAATTGGTCATAGCGAAAGACGCGCTTACCACAATGAAAGTGATGAATTAGTTAATTCAAAAGTAAAAGCTGCAATAAAACATGATTTAACACCTATGATCGCTGTGGGTGAAACTCTTGATATAAGACAATCCGGTAATGCAATTGAACATACTTTGAATCAACTTCAAATTGCATTAAAAGATATAAGAGCAAATTATATTCCAGAAATTGTTATTGCTTATGAACCTGTTTGGGCTATTGGCACTGGAGAAGTTGCAACTCCTGAAGATGCTCAAGAAATGTCTAAATCAATTAGAGAAAAAATTAGTAAACTTTATTCTGAAGAAGCAGCAAACAAAATTCGAATTCTTTATGGTGGATCTGTAAAACCTGGAAATATCAAAGCCATTATGGAGCAACCAGATGTTGATGGAGCACTAGTTGGAGGGGCAGCTTTGGACCCTGAAGAATTTTTAAGAATCATTAGGTGGCCAGATCAGCCTTAAATTGTGGGACTCGCATAAGCCCCATCAATTAAAGACAAT
>JALRAP010000158.1 GCA_023262505.1 Bacteroidia bacterium | reverse complement strand
ATTCTGCCCGGTGGCAATAGTGTCTCGTCACAATGTCATATTGCCCGTTGCGTATGTCGCCGCGCCGAACGCACAGTAGTCGCCCTGCCCTCGCAGGACGAGGTCAAGTTGCGGTGTATTGAATACCTGAATCGACTCAGCGACTACCTATTTACCCTATCCAGGTATATGACCATGATCAACAACGGCCAAGAAACTCTTTGGAACCCTTGATTTCACAAGCGTTTTGAAAGAATACAAAAAAATTTCCAATTGATCGCTGAAATTTTTATTTTCGCGTGACAATTGAAAAATGCAGTTGAACACTGCAGCGAAACGAAACACTATGTACTGGACACTTGAATTGGCCTCATATTTAGAAGACGCTCCCTGGCCGGCCACCAAAGACGAACTCATTGATTTTGCGATGCGCACGGGCGCCCCGCTGGAAGTGGTTGAAAATTTACAGCAGATTGAAGACGATGAAGAAGTATTTGATACTATCGAAGATATCTGGCCTGATTATCCAACCAAAGAAGACTTTTTCTTCAACGAAGACGAATACTAAATTTTTTTATTTGTCATGATTTCTGTGGAACCAATTCCGCAGTAGTCGCGCGCAGAACAAGTCGCAGCGAGGTTCGATTTCTTTGTTCTAAAAGGATTTCACGTGAATGAGTAAGAACATCC
>JALRAP010000157.1 GCA_023262505.1 Bacteroidia bacterium | reverse complement strand
GGATATATCTAAAGAGCTTACGCCAATAAGGCTAGAGTTGAAATGTTTGGATTAATTATTTTGAAATAAAAAACGATTAAAAACTAAAACTATATTTTATTAATCGGAATTTTTATGTAAAATGTCGAATTGTTTTCTGGCTCGCCGAAGCTTCCGGCGCGGATTTTGAACTGCAATGCGGGCAAAAATAAAAGTAACGGGGTAACTTTTCTTGGCAATTTATGGTATAAAATAAATTATCTTGACGAGATTATTATTATTAATAAAATATCAATTCTGTTGAAATAATTTTTTAGCAAAAACATTTTTAAGATTAAAAATTTTTGAATTTTAAAAAGCTAATAAATTAATATTGAATTATTTCATTTATATGAAACGCACCCGTAGCTCAACTGGATAGAGTATCTGACTACGGATCAGAAGGTTAGAGGTTCAAATCCTCTCGGGTGCACCAACCAAAAAATAAATTTCAATTTGATAATTTTAAAATTAAAACTCATATCTATAAATTGATTATAAAAATTTATTATGGCAAAAATATTAAAATTATTATCAATTAGAACAATCAAATCTCTAATATTAAATTTTCTTGCCAAAAATCCAGAATTGGCAATGAAATTGAAAATTTTCAATAAATCAATAAATTACCATCAAGTTGTTGGAGAAAATATTTTGGAT
>JALRAP010000156.1 GCA_023262505.1 Bacteroidia bacterium | reverse complement strand
ACTTACACCAAATTTGAAATATCGATTGCACGAACTTTAGAATATTTGCAAGCCTTTTTCACGTAGGGTATATAATGGGTGCAAAAGGCTTTTTTTAACGAACCCATTTGCTTTTTTAGTTTTTATCTTTGCCAGCTTCGAGAAAAAAACTGGTTAGTTTTACACAAGCTCTTTTATATTTTTTATTATAATTAATCAACGAGCGATAATTTTTAGAAAACGCTAGTATTTTTCTCAAACCAGGTTAGCAGAGAGCATCGCTAACACCTTTTCATTTTTCAAAAACCTCATTTCATGAATTTCGATTTTTTGGTTTCGACGATTGAGCAGATGCATCGTCATTTTCAGCAACAAGCTGCCAAGGCCATCAACATCCAATTGACCCTCCGAAATTGGTTGATAGGATATTTTATTGTAGAATTTGAACAAGCAGGTGATGATAGGGCGGCGTATGGTACCTATGTAATTGATGCATTGGCGGCTAAAATGAAACACATAAAAGGTATTGATAGGAGATCGTTGTTTCGGTTCAAGGAATTTTATCTGATGTATCCACAAATTAAAATGGCGATTCTTCAGAGGGATGTAATCCCCGTGGAATTTGCTTTAAGAGTTTTACCTAGCAAATGGTTTATGGAGGTGAATTCAAGCCAATTAGGAAAAGTGGGGTCACCGACCCCACAAT
>JALRAP010000155.1 GCA_023262505.1 Bacteroidia bacterium | reverse complement strand
AGGCCTCGTGGGTTATTGGCCCTTCTGCGGCAATGCCAATGATGAAAGCGGCAACGGCAACGACGGCGTGGTGAACGGTGCAACGTTGACAGAGGACCGGTTTGGGAATGCGAATGCGGCGTATGGGTTTGATGGGGTGGATGATTTCATACAAGCAAGTGTTCCTCAGTTGCCACAGGGTAATTCTGATAGAACTCAGAGTTTGTGGGTCAAGTTAAATTCGATTCCAAATGCAGGTGATGGTTACTATTTTCTATCATACGGTTCTAACGAGGTGTGGAGTTTCGAAGGTAATATACTTGGAATTGCAAATAATACACCGATTATTACATGGAGATATAGCCCCTATGGGACACCTTACATTGACTATCCCTCAGTGATTGAGTTGAATACTTGGTATCATTTAGTGGCGGTATTAGATAATGCAAACGCCAAACTTTTTATCAATGGCATAATAGTTTCAGAATCAGATGCTAGTAATTGGAACACATTACTAACTGATTTATTCATTGGAAGAAAAGTTGATTCGGGAGGTTATATTCCTGGCTCCCTCGACGACATCGGCATCTGGAACCGCGCTCTCACCCCCGAGGAAGTGCAAGAGCTTTACACCCTCGATGCGTGCACGTTTACGGTGTATGATACAGTGATGGTCTACGACACCACCTATACCAACATTGAATTATACGAC
>JALRAP010000154.1 GCA_023262505.1 Bacteroidia bacterium | reverse complement strand
GCCTAAAACGAGTGCTTTTTCAAGATGGGGAAAATGGTCGAGGCAGTCTATTAATTCGGCCCATTCGCGGTTGTTTTTACTGTGAAATAAATCACCCAGAAAAAGTACCTTCTTTGGTTTATAGTGTTCGATAAGCACAACCAGATTCCACAGATTGGAGGCGTTGACCGCTTTGGGTATGGGTATTCCGGATTGTCTGAAATGCTCTCCTTTGCCGATGTGAACATCTGCGCAAATAAGGATTGCATGTTTTTGCCACCAGAGTGCACGTAAAGGGTGAAGTTCAAATAGGTGCTCGCGTATTTGGATGGATGCGGGAATCATGGGCAAAAAAAAATCGCCATTCGGCGATTTTCTGTGGGAGCAACAGGATTCGAACCTGTGACCCTCTGCTTGTAAGGCAGATGCTCTGAACCAGCTGAGCTATGCTCCCATTCCGTTCAAACGGGGCGCAAATATACACCCACATTCTAAAAGCACAAATTTTTTTTCGGATGGATAGGATCGCGGAGAACGGAGGTATCCATTTCTGTTGTTTACTCGAAATCAGGATATAGCAGATAGTTGGAGCGCATTGTTTTATATGCCTCGATTCCACTTTTCCATGATTCGCGAATCTCTGTCTCGTTCTTACCTGCCTGCATCATTTCGCGCACACTTGCTGTTCCGCAGAGTTTGTCAAAAAACAAGTTTGAATGGAAAAATTC
>JALRAP010000153.1 GCA_023262505.1 Bacteroidia bacterium | reverse complement strand
AGGCACGCACCAGGTGGTCGGCCGCGGCCTTGCTCGCCGAGTAGGGCGAGTTGGGTGCGTACGGCGTCTCCTCGCTGAAGGCGCCCTCGGGCCCGAGGCTGCCGTAAACCTCGTCGGTCGAGACGTGCAGGAAGCGGAAGGCCGCTTTGCGCGGCTCGGGCAGCTTCGCCCAGTGCAGTCGCGCGGCGTTGAGCAGGCGCAGCGTGCCGACGACGTTGGTCTGCACGAAGGGCTCCGGCGAATCGATCGAGCGGTCGACGTGCGACTCCGCGGCGAAGTTCACCACGGCGTCGATCGCGTGTTCGGCCAGCAGGCGCGACACCAGCTCGGTGTCACCGATCCCGCCATGCGCGAAGACATAGCGCGGGTCGCCCGCGAGGTCGGCAAGGTTGGCGGGGTTGCCCGCGTACGTGAGGGCGTCGAGGTTGACTACCTTGGTCGCAGCCTCCGGACCTTTTTCGAGCAGACGCTGCCGGATGAAGTTGGAACCGATGAAGCCGCAGCCGCCGGTGACGAGGAGGTTCATTTTGAGAAGGGAGAGGGAAAGGGAAGGGGAGAGTGAGAGGGACGAGGAGCGCGAAAGTGAGAGGGTGAAGGGCTTTAGGTTACGGAGGTCACGAAGGGTTAGGAGGGTGAAGGCTTGTGCCGGATCCGCGATATCACCCGCGTTTGCACCGAGGCGCTCCGTGTCCTCGGTTTGGTTCTCCGTGAAC
>JALRAP010000152.1 GCA_023262505.1 Bacteroidia bacterium | reverse complement strand
AAAAAGGCGCTTACTTTTACTTCATAAACGACAAAAAGGTCATTGACGCCTTTGCAGCTAAAAACACTTTTGGACGTTATGCCAATGATGCTGCAGGGCTCTCAAGAATTAAAGGCTTCCGTAACAACGCAACCTATTTCGAAAAAGGTACCCGCGTTTTCATTAAAGCCACTCGTAATATCCCAGCTGGATCTGAAATCTTTGTAAGTTACGGTAGAGGGTATTGGAATGTGATGAAAGAGGAACTGGGAATGAAATGATTTACGATGTACGATGTACGATGTACGATGTACGATGTACGATTGACTATAGCTATCGTAAATCGTCAATCGTCAATTGTCAATCGTCAATTGTCAATTGCTCTTGTCATTTTGATTGCCGTCACAGCCGCCTCCACACCTTTGTTTCCATGCTTTCCGCCTGAGCGGTCTTTGGCTTGCTCGATATTATCGGTGGTAAGCACTCCAAAAATAAAGGGTGCTGCATGGTTAGCCGAAAGTTGAGCCAATCCGTTCGCAACGGCGTTACAGATGAAATCAAAATGTCTGGTTTCGCCTTGAATCACACACCCCAGGCAAATCACGGCATCAGGTTTAAGGCTTTTGTAAACCATCGCCCCTCCTGCAACCAATTCAAAGCTTCCAGGAACATAGTGAACCGAAATGTTCTGGTCCTGTACACCATGGCTTTTCAATGTGTCGATTGCTCCTGAAAGAAGC
>JALRAP010000151.1 GCA_023262505.1 Bacteroidia bacterium | reverse complement strand
GTCACACCTGAGAATCCCGTGTGTATTTTCCAAGTATTAGAGACACGCCCGTGATGCCATGGGATTACTTGGTACCTTTGGGACATGTTGAGAACGAGATACGGGGTAGCCAAGTTAGCTAGCGCCCTCGCACTTATTCTTACTATTTTTTCAGCTGGAATTGTTATCAGCCACCAATGCCATGTTGATAAAGCTTCAAGTTCTGCAGTAATGAATCATCTCGAAGAGGTCGTGAGTGCACCGACGTCACTTGCAAATACAGGTTCGATAGCAGCGAAAGCTTGTGCCACCTTATTTTTCATCGTTTTACTCGTTGGGCGAAAGTACCTCAGCCAGAAAATTCAAATAGTTCGCACCAAATTAAGAATTCAATTGCATCTCGCACGCTTAGCCCTGCCACGACCACCAAATTTCCATAACTCCCTCTCTCTTTCTCAGTTAGGCATAATTCGAATCTAATCCTCAACTCGTCGACGAACAAATAAATTCACCCACGAGTAAAGGATTTTATTAATGTTTAAGAAAGTTATTGCTTCAGTTTTCATTTTTGCTTCAATTTCATCTGCACAACCAGCACTAGCAACTTCACACGCCAAGACCCTAAGTAACCTGGGCATGGACGAGATTATGTTCGCTCAATCGATGATTCCTCACCATGAACAAGCCCTTCAGTTGGCTCAACTAGCGCTGAAGAACAGTACGAATAAAGAGGTTATTGCT
>JALRAP010000150.1 GCA_023262505.1 Bacteroidia bacterium | reverse complement strand
AGTGCTATGCCAATGCCTCATTAAATATCTTATCAAACCTTCATCTGTTGAAACTTTTTTCGTTCCTTTTCCATATGAAACCCTAGCAGATTGAACAATCGAACTGTCATCTCCCATGTAATCTATGACTCTTATAAATCCATGATCTAAAACTGGAATTGCTTCATAAAGAACCTTTTCAAGTTCAGGTGAAGTTACTCTTTTAGTAGTGTTGATTTGTGATTGTTGTTCTTGGATTTCTTTTTTTTGCTCAGAAGTTAATTCCATGGTCTTCGAAAAACTTAGATTTTAAATATATCTTTAATTTAGCGATTCAAAGTCTTATATTATTAGTGTTGGTTTTCCAACTATGACGATAAACGAGATTCGTAATAAACATTGAGGACCAGGGGGCGGTACCCTGCACCTCCACCAATTTCAACTTATGGGGGTGAAATAGAATCGACTAATGTCTAAAGGCTTTTCTTTCGTCCGGTATAGTACCACCGTAAAGGACTAAAATATAAACGCAAATGAACAATTTGCTCTCGCTGCCTAATTAATTTATTAATTAGATAAGCACGGTCTGGGGCACCGGGTAACAGAACGCCCCACTTATTTTATTTTATGAAAAAAATTGAAATTTACACAACAAATTTTTGTCCATTCTGTGTAAAAGCAAAATCATTATTGAAAAAAAAAAATATAAAATTTTCTGAAATAGATGTGTCTAATAACGAGGCCTTGAGAGAAAAAATGACCATGATG
>JALRAP010000014.1 GCA_023262505.1 Bacteroidia bacterium | reverse complement strand
CCTTGAACTGATTCATGCCGGCATTGGTGAACATCAGGGTGGGGTCGTTTTTGATCACCATGGGTGCCGAAGGGACTATTTGGTGTTTTTGTTCTGAAAAGAAATCCAGAAAAGCCTTTCTTATCTCTGCCGAAGTCATATTGAAGGTGTCTGTTGAGTGGCTGTAAAACAGCGCTTTGTGATTTGAATTAATTGGTTATTTTTGCCTTAGTAGGTCTTACAAATTTAATTTTTATTCAGCGAGTCCCGAATGCCCAAGGCGAAATATTACTTCAACACGCATTCGCTCAAATACGAGCGGGTGATTGTGCCTTTGCGCAAGCAGGTACTGCGTGTTTTGGGTTTTTTGGCCACGGCTATGGTGTTCAGTACCGTTATCGTTTTGATTGCTTATTCATATCTGGATTCTCCCAAAGAGAAACAATTGAAACGCGAGATTGCCCAGTTGGAGCTTCAGTATGAGATTTTGCAGGAACGTATGGATGAGGCTTCAGTTGTTTTAGCTGATTTGCAGAACCGTGACGACAATATTTACCGCGTAATTTTCGAAGCAGAACCCATCCCGGCAACGGTGCGTAGCGCAGGCTATGGCGGCGTCGACCGATACAAGTCGATGGACGGCTATCAAAGTTCGAAGCTACTGATTGAAACCACGCGCAAGCTCGATAAGCTCACCAAGCAGATGTATGTACAGTCGAAGTCGTTTGATGAGATTGTGGATTTGGCAGAGGACAAAACAGAACTGCTGGCATCCATTCCCGCCATCCAGCCGTTATCAAACAAACAATTGAACCGCATGTCGTCGGGATTCGGCTATCGCATCCATCCGATCTACAAAACCTCCATCATGCACTCGGGCATGGATTTCACAGCTCCTATCGGTACGCCCATATATGCCACGGGTAACGGAATCGTGAAATTGGCCGAGTACAATGCAGGTGGTTATGGCAATCATGTGGTCATCAGCCACGGTTTCGGATATGAAACCTTGTATGGACATTTGAACCGTATCAAAGTAAGGCCTGGACAAAAGGTGACACGGGGCGATGTTATAGGCGAATTGGGTAATTCCGGTTCCTCTACCGGTCCGCACTTGCATTACGAGGTTATCAAAAGCGGCAACAAGGTCGACCCGATTCGCTACTTCTTCAATGACCTTACGCCTGAAGAGTATGACCGTTTGATACAGATGGCCACCCAGTCAAACCAATCTTTCGATTGATCTAAATCCCAACGCCGTGCCCTATAAGGATTCTGAACCCCAAAAAGTCTATTACACCATCGGAGAAGTGGCGCGGATGTTCAATGTGAACCCCTCGCTGATTCGCTTTTGGGAAAAGGAATTCGAAGTTTTGAAGCCGCATAAGAACAAGAAGGGTAACCGGCTGTTCACCCAAACGGATCTTGAAAACCTCCGAATTATTTTTCATTTGGTGAAGGAGCGTGGATTTACCTTGCAAGGGGCAAAGGCTAAACTCAAGGAAAATAAAACAGATGTGGTGAACACCACAGAGCTTTATGACTCACTGGTTAGACTCAAAGGTTTTTTGGTAGAGTTGAAGCAGAGCCTCTGAGGCTACCGATTTTCAATCCTGTTTCTTTCCCTTGAATGAATAGTGCTTGTGGAACAGGTAGCTCATCACCCCAATTGAAAGCGCAGAAACCACTCGCGATATGGTTGGGTACCACTCCAACACCTGAACCAGGAACTTCATGAAAAGGTAGTTCATGAACAGTACCAATAAGGCTACTTGTATGAATCTGAAAAGCTGTTTCCTTCCCCTAAGGTTTGATTCGGTGAACACCATGGCACGTGTAATGAAAAAGTTGGTGAACAATCCGCACGAGTAGGATATCACCAACGACAACATAGGGGCGGTAAGCACAAAGGGGCCAATGAATGGGATATCCGTTTTTCGAAGGATGTAATTGTACGTAGTGAAGTAAACGGAGACATCCACAACCGTAGCCGTGCCAGCAGAGAAAAAATACCGAACTACTTTGTTACGGAGCAGCGTTTTAACCAAGTCCATCATAGGTGGTCTCCGATTTTCAAGTAATGTTGAACGTAGTCTGCCACGCCTGATTCAAGACTGGTAAACTCTGCATCATAGCCAATGGAGCGAAGCTTGTCCATTTTGGCTTCTGTGAAGTATTGATAATTCTCACGAATATCCGATGGCATGTCTACAAAATCGATGTTCGGCTCCATGTCAAGTGCTTTGAAGGTAGCGTTGACGAGGTCCACGAATGTTCGCGCTCTTCCTGTACCAAGGTTGTAGATGCCTTGGTGCTTTCGGTTATGCATCAGGAATAGACAAACGGATACCACATCCTTCACATAAACAAAATCGCGGAGCTGCATGCCGTCGCGATATTCGGGTCTATGCGAACGAAATAATTTTACCGAACCTGAGGATTTGATTTGGTTGTAGGCATGGAAAATAACCGATGCCATGCGGCCCTTGTGGTATTCATTGGGTCCGTAAACGTTGAAGAATTTGAGTCCGGCCCACGAGTAAGGCTGCTTCTCTTGCAACAATGCCCATTTGTCGAAATCGTTTTTTGAGTCGCCGTATGGGTTCAGCGGTTTCAAGAACGGAATTACATCATGTCGGTCGTCGTAGCCATGCTCTCCAGCGCCATAAGTTGCTGCGGAGGAGGCGTAAACCAAAGGGAGTCCGTAGGCAACACACTTATTCCATACCATTTTGGAGTAATCCAGGTTGAGACGGTCGAACACCGACTTGTCAAACTCGGTGGTATCCGTGCGCGCGCCGATATGGAATATGAATTGTACAAATCGATGGTTATTGTCGAGCCAAGTATCGAAATCCTTTCGGTCAACTTTCGCTGAAATCTTTTTCCCTTCCAGATTTTGGAATTTGTCAGTACGCTCGAATTCATCAACAGCCACCACATCCAAGTAGCCGGCATGGTTCAAGCCTCCAATCAAACAGCTTCCAATAAAACCCGATGCGCCTGTAACAACTATCATTTCAAATCAACAGAGAAAATGGGGAGTTCTATTTTTGATTGCCCGTTATGCTGGAGGCAGGTTTCATTCATGGTTGAAATGGCCGCCCTTCCACGGGTCCCCAAAGCTACCGAATATTCGTTTACGTATAAATCGATATGTTGTTTTACAACTGAAGGATCCATCTCTTGGGCATGCATGGAAACATATTGCTGTGATGATTCGGGATGTTGGAAAGCAAAACGGACGCTTGCCGATATCATCGAATCCAATTTCATTATGTGCGACTTATCTAATCTCCTCGAAGCGCAAATGCAGCCTAGTGGCAAGGGTATTTGGAATTTTTCTTCCCACGCCTGACCCAAATCAAATGCAAGCTTCAATCCTTTTTGCTGGTAAGTGAATCGACCTTCATGAATCAATACACCTGCATCGCAATATCCATTCAACACAGCCGTTTCAATATCGGAGAACAGCATGGGTTGTTTGTTCTTTAACTGCGGCATGAAGAGCGTCAACAATAAATTGGCTGTAGTTGAAACGCCCGGTATGGCAATTCGCATTTCCGTTACCTGCGGATCAAAATTTCCGTTTGCGGTAACCAGCAATGGTCCAACACCGTTTCCCAGTGCGGCTCCCGAATCCAGCATCACATAGTTGTTGGCAACAAAAGGATAAGCTCCCACGCTGATTTTGGTGATATCCAAATCCCCTTCAATTGCCATCCGATTCAGCTCCTCCACATCGGCAAGCACCGGTTCGAATTGGTATCCTTCGGTGTCGATTTTGCCATTCACCAACGCATCAAAAATGAAGGTGTCGTTGGGGCAAGGCGAAAAGCCTATGCGTATTTTCATGCCTCCTGCTTTTTTCTGTTTTTCCTGCGTGAAATAACAGCTCCGGGAATATCCTGCTCACCTATCAGATAACCAAGAGGCTTTAATCCCTCTATGCGGTCGAAGACGACTTTCAACACTCCTAGCAGCGGAATGAATAACATCATGCCAGCCAATCCCCACATCATACCTCCTAAAATCAACGCAATGGTGGTGGCTAACGGATTTACGGATACGGCAGCCCCGATTACCAGCGGTGTTATGAAGTTGTTGTCTAGAAACTGTACCACTACACATACTGCTAACGCGCCAACAGCGATCCATATCGAGTCTTTGGTGATTAGCGCCAAGGCCACTGGAATGATGCTTCCGATCAATACTCCCACGTAGGGTATCACATTCAATAGCGCTGCCGTTATTCCTAAAAAGATGGCGTGGTTGATACCCAAGGCAAGGAATCCGATGCTGTTCAATACGGACAAAATGGCGATGTCGGCGATGAGACCAAGCAAGTATTTGTAGGAAATCCTTGAGGTGGTTTTTAATATTTCTCCCGCGGTTTGTTGCTTTTCCTTCGGAGTGACCATGTTCAGGAAGTGCTTCACCTTGCTCCTGTAGTAAATGAAGAAAAACGCATAGATGGGAACCAAAGTGGCGTTTACCAGGAAGCTGCCCGTGGCACTGAAAACACTAGTTGCGAAATCTCCGCTGGATGAAATCAGGCTGAGCAGTTGTTTCTCCATCCACACCAACTGGTCCTTTTCACTCACACCGAAATTCGAAGACACGAAAGATTGGATTTCAAAAAAACGCTGATTCAGTTTTTCAGTCAACAGCGGCAGCTCATCTCTAAAAGAGATGAATTGAACACTTAAAAACCAAAGCAATCCCGCCAAGGCGGTTCCTACCACGGTAATCGCCACTAAAGCCGACAATGTTTTGGAGAGGCCCTTTTTCTCCATCTTTTGGCAAATGGGAAGCATCAAAAATGCGGTGAAAACACCAAAAACCATGGGAACCAATAAGCTCTTTGCCCATACCAAAAACCATAAAAGCGCTGCAGTAAGTAGCAGGTAGAATGTGTAGCGACTGAATTTGTCTTGGTGCATTTCGATTATTTGATTACAAAGTTAGGTATTTCGGGTTTCTAATAATATGTTGTTAATCAGTTGTGTGTGATTGAAAAGCCGCTTTATTGCAACTTCGTTTGAACCCGTGTTATTACATAATTTAAGTAGTTTTGCTGCCTGTTTCAGATGAAGCTTACATTCGCCACCGAAGGAAGGGTTGAAAAACAGCACCAGGCGCCAACACCAGGCGGTCATCCTGGTGAGGTCCACGTTTGGACCCACATCACTGGTCCTGGCGACGCTTATGTTTCACTTGCACCGCAAATGCTATCTGATGATGAGTCGAACCGGGCGCTCAAGTACCACTTCGAGCGTGATCGAAAAATATATCTTTCCGGCCACGTGTTCATCAGAAAGGTGTTGTCGCACTATTCTGGTATGGCCCCAGCAGACATCATATTAACCCCCGTGGTCAATGCCAAGCCTCGCATGACCAATGCACCATTTCCATTGCATTTCAATATTTCCCATTGCGGCTCCAGGATATTGGTGGCGGTAGGTTTCGATACCGATGTTGGCATCGATGTGGAAGAGGTATTGGATGATTTCGACATGGAGGGCTTTGCTGAAAACAATTATCATCCTAATGAAATCGGCAAACTATCTCGCCTAAATGCTGTTAAGCAAGTGGAATATTTCTATACTATTTGGACACGAAAAGAGTCTTGGTTAAAACTGACAGGCGAGGGCAGCAATGATCGATTACGGGAATTGGATTTTTCTGGTGAAAACGAGTCGCCAGTCGGATTGAATTTCGACAGTGATATTCATATGTTCACTTGGAGAGAGTCCAATGAATACCTGGCTACTGTGGCTTCATCATTGCCTTCAAAATCCATAAGGCATTTGTCATCTGATCTTATCAATTGAAAAAACCAAATAATCAAAACCAATAAAAAGCAACAATGAGCGACGGATCCAAATTTCTGCGTGATGTGCATGCCTACTTCGACAAGGCGGCTGCATTCACAACCCACAGCAAAGGCACCTTGGAGCAAATCAAGGTTTGCAACGGAGTTTACAAATTCCACTTTCCTGTGGAGATTAATGGCACAGTGCAGGTAATCGAAGGTATCAGGGCACAACACAGCCACCACAAGTCACCAACCAAAGGTGGTATCCGCTACAGCGAAATGGTGGATGAAAAAGAGGTGGAAGCACTAGCCACTTTGATGACGTTCAAATGCGCAGTAGTTGACGTTCCTTTCGGGGGAGCCAAAGGTGGCATCAAAATCAATCCATCCAAGTTTACCGAGAAGGAATTGGAAAAAATCACGCGTCGCTATACTACCGAGCTGATCAAGCGCAACATGATAGGTCCTGGTGTCGACGTTCCAGCTCCGGATTACGGTTCCGGTTCGCGCGAAATGGCATGGATTGCGGATACTTACTCCACATTCCGTTTTGATGACATCAATGCGTTGGGATGTGTGACGGGTAAGCCATTAGGCCAAGGAGGAATCCAAGGTCGTACCGAAGCTACCGGTATGGGTCTTTTTTTCGGTGTCAGGGAAGCACTGAACAATGTTGAAGACATGAAGCGCATGAAAATGAAGCCTGGCATCGCGGGCAAGAAGATCATTCTGCAGGGCCTCGGCAACGTAGGTTTCTTTAGTGGAAAATTCTGCATGGAAGGTGGTGCGTTGATTGTGGGTATAGCAGAGCGCGAAGGCGGTATCTACAATCCTAAGGGATTGGATGTGGAAAAAGTGTTCAAGCATCGTAAGGAAACAGGCAGCATTTTGGATTTCCCAGGTGCCAAAAACATCAAGAAGTCGGCAGAAGTATTGGAGATGGAGTGTGATGTATTGATTCCCGCAGCTCTGGAAAATCAAATCAACGGATCCAACGCAAAACGAATCAAAGCCAAAATCATCGCTGAAGGTGCTAACGGTCCTGTTACCAAAGAGGCAGAAGACATCCTGAACAAAAGAGGCATCATGGTGATACCTGACCTCTACCTCAATGCAGGCGGTGTTACTGTTTCTTACTTCGAGTGGTTGAAAAACCTATCGCATGTTCGTTTCGGTCGTATGGAGAAGCGTTTCCAGGAAATCCAAACGGCCCGATTAGTGGATGCCGTTGAGAAGGTCACCAAGAAGAAACTCGACAAGACCCAGCGCAACCTGATTATACATGGTGCCGACGAGCGCGACTTGGTTAGTTCCGGTTTAGAGGAAACCATGATTGCCGCCTACAATGAAATCCGTAACATCCGTGTAAGCAATCCTAATATACACGACTTGCGTACAGCCGCATTCGTAAGCGGCATTAACAAGTTGGCCGCTAGTTACAACGCTTTGGGCTTCTGGCCTTGATCATTCCTTTCCTGCATCCATGCAGGGAGCATCCTTTTTGCAGCAGGGCATAAGTCTTTCTACTGCTTCAGGATTTGCAGCAACTTCATCTGCATCATAACCGACGTCCGAAATGGCTTTACGAAGCGTTTCGGGCGTTGTTTTTTTGGAGTTGTAAACAACGGATGCAATAGCCGTTTTGACATCAAGCTCTGCAAAACGAACACCTTTTTCGCGCATCAGAGCCTTTTCAATATTTTCTTTGCATTCACCACAGCGGGCAGTGGTTTTAATGGTGATTTTGGCTTCTTGCGCCATAGCTGCCGTCCCGAACATCATCAGTAATAACAGCATTAGATGACCTTTGATTTTCATTTTATTGAGATTTATGATTGTTTCTTTTGGTTGATGGAATAACGGAGACCTAAGTATATTTTACGGCCCATGACTGGTCCCCAAACGTTGGTTGCGTCAAAATACGTGCCGAAAGGGTTTTCAAATCCGATTATTGGTAAATCTTGTCGGAAATCCAACAGGTTCTCAACTCCAACATAGGCATCCCATTTTTTGTTAAAGACCTTGGTTATTTGTCCGTTGATTGTGGTGAAGGCGGGTGATAAATTGTCGCTCCCAACTTGGGGTTCGTGACCCTCATGACCTTGTTGGTAGAGTGGAGCCTCTTCGGCAGATATGCCCAGATTCGATTTTCCCTGGAATTGGAATGTAAGGTCGTAGCGCCAATCCTCTTTTCTCGCTTCATATGCCAGGTTTACCAATGCCCTGTAATCTGGAATCAATGGTTTATTAGCCCTTCCGGAGATGTAGTCTGTTTCCACTTGGTCTTGTTTGTAGGCTAGTCTCAGGTCGAAGCGTTTGAACAACTCGTAATTGAAAGTCGCCTGCAGGCTTTTGGCAAAGGAATTTCCCGGTAGGTTGTAGATGGCTGTAATATCTGAGTAGGAATAAGGGTCCACAACCATTTGATTGATGAAGTCGGTGATGTAATAGTCGAATGAAAAAGAACCGGGCCGCCAAAACAGTCTGAATTTCCAAGTCACGTTGGCACCGTAGTTCCATGCTCTCTCAGGTTGCAATTCATCATACAAGGTGATTCGTTTCGATGTTGCCAGCATAGAAAAGTTGTCGGTAAATAGGTTTGGAGTTCTAAAGCTTTTGCCAGCAGAGGCACGCACAATCAGGTTCTCGGTAAAGTTGTATTTCATATGAAGTCTTGGTGTGGCAAAAAAGCCCCATTTGTTGTGATGGTCACCCCGGATTCCAGCAACAACGCCGAACTTGTCTTTCACATTCAAAGTGTATTCGAAATAAGCTCCCGGAACATATTCTTCCTTGTAATATGGGTAGTCAAGGAAATACTCTTCCATGAAATCGGAGCGCATGTCTAAACCTGCTTTCCACTTATGGTCGGTGGTTCCGAAAATAGACATGTAAATTAGGGAGCCGTAAAATCCGGTCTGCCAGGCATCATGTGTTTTCAATCCGAAATAGGAGTCCTGCTGATGATAATGACCTGAAAGGATAAGTCCCACGCTTCGCCACGGAGTTTCCGGAAATATCATACCTGTTTTGGATGAGAGCTCTATTCGGTTGGTGTTGATACGTGTACCGTATCCATTGGTTATTTCAGGAATTGATGCCCAGCCTTGGTCGAGTTGCCCGCCCCTGCGCAGTTCGTTCAAACCCTTTATCATGAATTGGCCTTCGAACTTCTTGCCGTCATTGTAGGATAGTCTAGCCAATGCGTTTACATTACGAGTCAAGGGCATGTCCAAAAAGCCGTCCTTGTTGTGATCCCATTGAACCGGCATGTTGTCGGCATGCAACATGACAGCTGCCGATTTGTGTTCTCCTGTCTTTGCAGAAGAAATGATGTTGATTTCATGGTTGGTGGACTCGGCGCCGTATAGGTTCAGGTAGAATTTCGGCGCCGTTTCAGGCTTAAGGTATTCGACATTGATTTGTCCGGTGGTGGACTCGAATCCATTGGCAACCGAGCCACTACCTTTGGTAACTTGGATTGATTCCATCCATGGGCCTGGGATGTATGACAAGCCATATGGGGAAGCCAATCCCCTCATGTTGGGGATGTTTTCGGTCATGATCTGGGCATATATTCCCGAAAGTCCCAGTAGTTGAATCTCTTTGGCTCCGGTAACAGCGTCAGCGTAGGCAACGTTAACGGATGGGCTAGTTTCAAATGATTCTGATAAGTTGCAGCATGCCGCTTTCAACAGTTCCTTTTGGCCGATCTGCTCCACATTGATGGTTTTGATGGTCGATATTTCGACAGCATCGCGCTTTCCTTGGATTTGTACACCTTGCAGCTGCACCGAAGATTTCAGTACCATGTCCATGACGCTTTGACCGTTGTACCTGACGGAATCGGTCACAAATCCTACATAACTGAACACCAAATATGTCGATTCTGAAGGAACAGTAATGGTGTATGAGCCATCTGTTCCGCTGGTGGTTCCGGTTTGAGTGCCGCTCCAATAAACATTGGCGCCTATCAGTGGTGTCTTGCCTTCTTTGTTCGACTCGAAGACTCGACCAGAAATGCTGTGCTGTGCAAATGCTGAGCAGGTGTACAGCGTTAACGATAAAATGGAAACTATTAGGTTTTTCTTGTTCATGATTTTGATGCTGAAATGTATATCCTGGTTGGTCAGAAATACATGTGCATCAAATCAAAAAAACGGAGTTCAAAAGGTGGGCTGATTGGCCCGGGGACCTTATGGATTCGAAATGCCAAGTACGGGTTTCGCCGTTGCTTACAAAACAAAAAGTATCCTGAATAATTGTGCCGTAAACGAATTCCACATCAGCGGCTTTGATTTTCAGATTTGAAAAAGAAGGTGCAGGGCTCTGGTAGTCTGCTTTGAAGATTTGCACATAATTGGTGCAACAGCCATCATTTTTTTCTGTTTCAGGATTGCAACAAGAAGGCTCTTGGTCTATGGTTCCACAACAATCACTTTCGATACTTGCCTGAGCCATGCGACAGTAATGCGAAACCTTGGCAATGCCCAAACTGCTGGCGATGAAGATGACCGCCAAGGTGATAGCAACCCTGTTTATGATTGAATGTCTGTTGATGCCCAAGGTAGTGTATGTTTTACACGACCGCTAATTTACCCTTTATTCCAATGAAGTTTTTATGAAGTACACAGTAGGCATTTTGGCTTGAAAAAACTAACTTTGCAGAATTATTACCCTTTCTGCGCAAATAATTGGTTTTTAATAATTTATATTAATTAATATGAGTGCAATTGCTGCCGTTAGAGCCCGTGAAATTCTAGATTCCCGGGGCAATCCTACAGTCGAGGTTGAGGTATATACCTCCAATGGCATGGTGGGAAGGGCCGCAGTTCCCTCCGGCGCCTCCACCGGAAAGCACGAGGCTACGGAGTTGCGCGACGGCGACATGGGCCGATATTTGGGCAAAGGGGTGTTGAAGGCTGTTCAGAATGTGAACACGGTCATCAATGATGAATTGCAGGGTATGAATGTATTTGCCCAATCATCCATTGATGCCAAGCTCATCGAGTTGGATGGTACTTCAAATAAATCCAACTTGGGTGCCAATGCCATCCTGGGAGTTTCTTTGGCGATTGCCCGAGCTGCTGCAGACGAACAAGGCTTGCCTTTGTTCCGTTATGTTGGTGGGGTAAATGCCCGCATACTGCCAGTTCCTTTGATGAACATCCTCAATGGTGGAGCTCATGCCGACAACTGCATAGATTTCCAGGAATTCATGGTGGTACCTGCAGGTGCTCCTTCTTTCTCCGAAGCGCTTCGTATGGGCACGGAGGTGTTTCACTCTTTGAAAAAAGTTCTTCGTGACGGAAATCACTCCACCAACGTGGGTGATGAAGGTGGTTTTGCTCCTAATTTGAAATCCAATACCGAGGCCATTGAAGTAGTGCTCAAATCAATCGAGGCTGCAGGGTACCGACCAGGTGAGGATATCTTCATTGCCATGGATGCCGCCTCAACAGAATTGTATGACGAAGCCACAGGCAAATATGTTTTCAAAAAGTCGACAGGTGATGCCCTGACCTCCGCCCAAATGGTGGACTTCTGGAAGGACTGGGTCTCCAAGTACCCGATAGTTTCCATTGAGGACGGTTTAGCCGAGGATGATTGGGACGGGTGGCGATCATTAACGGCCGCCATTGGTGACAAGGTGCAGATCGTAGGCGACGATTTGTTTGTTACCAACTCCAAACGACTCATTGCTGGTATAGAATCCAATGCAGGTAATTCCATCCTGGTCAAGGTAAACCAGATAGGTACTTTGACCGAGACCATCGATGCTGTTGAAATGGCGACTCGGAACTCTTTCACCTCCATCATGAGCCATCGCTCCGGAGAGACAGAAGACAATACAATCGCCGATTTGGCCGTTGCTTTGGGTTGCGGTCAAATCAAAACCGGTTCCGCATCAAGGTCTGACAGGATTTCAAAATACAATCAACTTCTTAGAATAGAGGAGTCGTTGGGCTCCACGGCCGTCTTTGGGGCTAGCAACATCCGTTTTTTCAAAAAGTAATAAAATGTCATCCAAACCACTTCATAACGAGGAGAACGAATACGAAGGTGATGATCAGCAGGCACACATTATTGATGAAGCCGATAGCGAAAACGGTCAACGTGTTCGCCGTCGTGTCCGAATTCGAAAAAAAGTGCGAATTCGCAAAAAGAGCGATCCCAAGAAAAAATTGAGAAAAATGATGGAACGCGCATTTTGGACATTTTTGGTAATTGGATTCGTAGTGGCGATTGTGATCTTCATTGTCGAATCCGACATCCGCGACCCAAAACAAAAGAAACTGCAACAAAAACAGCTTCCCTCAGGTAAAACATATTAAGTCCATTCAAAACCATTTTTACAACCAATTGGTTGAAACAATCATAATAAACACAGTCCCGCATCATCATGGATAAGATCAAGGAAAAATTCATTTCGAAAGCCGCACCAATGGCTGAGCAATCCAAAAAGCTTGTCAAAGAGCATGGCAACTTCGTGCTCGGCCAGTATACCATCGAGCAGGTTTATTCGGGTATGAAGGGTATGATAGGTATGGTCACCGAGACTTCCAAGCTTGATGCAGAAGAGGGTATTCGCTTTCGCGGATATTCTATACCTGAGTTGAGGGAAAAGTTACCCGTCTCCAAGGAAGGTCCAGAGCCTTTACCAGAGGGAATCTTTTACCTATTACTCACCGGCGAAATCCCTACCCTCGACGAGGTCATCAATGTCAACAATGAATGGATGAAGCGGGCCAATGTTCCAAAGCATGTTTTCGACATGTTGGATATGCTGCCTGCCAAGACCCACCCCATGACGCAGTTTAGCATGGCTATAATGGCTTTGCAAACTGAATCTGTTTTCGCACGTCGTTACCGCGAAGGCATCAACAAGAAAGAATATTGGGAGCCGATGTATGAGGATGTTATGAACCTCATCGCCCGCCTGCCCCGCATTGCGGCATACATCTATCGCAAGACCTACAAGAATGGTGTGCATATCGAGCCGGATCCGAAGCTCGATTGGGCCGGCAACTTCGCGCACATGCTTGGATACGACGAGCTGGATTTCCGCAAGTTGATGCGCTTGTACCTTACCATCCATGTGGATCACGAGGGCGGAAACGTTTCAGCCCATACTACACACCTGGTTGGTTCTGCGCTCAGTGATGCTTACCTCTCGCTTGCCGCAGGTATGAACGGACTTGCAGGTCCACTGCATGGACTCGCAGCACAAGAAGTAGCTAGATGGATCCTGGATCTACGCGAAGAGTTCAAAGGTGTGCCTACCAAAGAACAGATCTCAGATTATATAAAACGCACTTTGGCAGACGGACGCGTGGTTCCCGGTTACGGACATGCTGTACTTCGCAAGACCGACCCCCGATATATTGCACAGCAAGAGTTCGCCAAAGCCAACATGGCCGATGATGAGCTTTTCAAAATCGTGCAGCTGCTGTATGAGGTAACTCCAGAGATACTCACTGCCACCGGTAAAGTGAAAAACCCTTGGCCTAATGTGGATGCGCACTCGGGAATTCTTTTGATTCACTACGGCTTAGTAGAATATGATTTCTATACCGTATTGTTCGGCGTTTCACGTGCTATCGGTGTACTTACATCATTGCTTTGGGACAGGGCGCTGGGTGTGCCAATCGAACGTCCAAGTTCGGTCACAACCGGTTGGATACTCAACAAAATCCGACAGGCGGAAGAGGCTGCCAAACAACAGGCTTAAAGAACCGAGGGCGGAATTATATCCGCCCTTTTTCATTTTATCATCAACCCCAAACTTTCAATTCCGAAAGTTGTTTTTCAACTACAAACTAGCACTATGGGATATAGGGACCAGGCTCAATTCATCAAAACCTTGGAAGACGCGGGCGAACTCGTGCGCATCAAGGAATATGTGAATCCACATTTGGAGATTACTGAAATCACAGATAGGATTTCAAAACAATACGGTCCTGCCTTGTTGTTCGAAAATACCGGTTACGATTTTCCGGTGCTCATCAACTCCATGGGTACTGAAAAGCGCATGGCAATGGCTTTGGGTGTGGAAAAGCTCGACGATCTCGCACATCAGATCGAAGGCTTGTTCAAAACATTCACTTCTCCTAAAAACAGTTTTATCGATAAGCTTAAGTTACTTCCTCAATTGGGTGAGGTAGCTTCTTGGATGCCCAAACAAATCGGAGGAAAGGGGGCGTGTCAACAAGTGGTCATGAAGGATCCTGACATAACCAAGCTTCCCGTTCTAAAATGCTGGCCCGAAGATGGCGGTCCATTTGTAACCTTGCCTGTAATACAAACCCAGGACCCTCACACTGGTATACGCAATGTGGGCCTTTACCGCATGCAGGTTTTCGGATCAACCCTCACCGGCATGCACTGGCATCGGCATAAGGTTTCAGCCCGCCATTTTAATGAATACAAGAAGCTGGGAAAGAAAATGCCTGTGGTGGTAACCATCGGTGGTGATCCCGCTTATGCCTACTGCGGAACTGCTCCGCTTCCTGATGGTGTTGACGAATTCATGTTGGCCGGTTTCATCCGCAAAAAGCGCGTTGAATTGGTGAAATGCCTCACGCAAGACATGTACGTGCCGTCGGATGTCGATTTTGTAATTGAAGGCTATGTTGACCCGGAGGAGGATTTCATCCTCGAAGGCCCCTTCGGTGATCATACAGGTTATTATTCGCTAGCTGATTATTATCCCCGTTTCCACATTACGGCCATCACGCATCGTCGGGATGCTGTTTATGCAGCCACCATTGTGGGCATTCCCCCTCAAGAGGATGCATGGATTGGCAAGGCTACCGAACGAATTTTCTTGGCGCCGATAAAAATGACCATGGTTCCTGAAATCGTAGACATGGTTCTTCCTGTGGAAGGTGTTTTCCACAACCTTGTTATTGTGAAAATACGGAAGGAGTATCCCGGGCAAGCCTTGAAGGTCATGAATTCACTCTGGGGTGCCGGCCAGATGATGTTCACCAAGATGATGGTGGTGGTGGATGGAGATGTAAACATACACGACAACGCAGAAGTTGCTCGCTACATAGGTACACATGTGCATCCCGCACACGACATTATTTTCTCGCAAGGCCCAACCGACGTGCTTGACCACTCCTGCTCGGTCATGGCATACGGCGGCAAAATGGGTATCGATGCCACATCCAAGCTTCCTGAAGAATTGGTTGGACGAACTGAAGATTTTTCGAAGGATACAAAGCCCGATGTTGATGATGTCCTTCGGACATACCCCGAGTTTAAAGCGATGAACATTTCGCTTTTGGATATGGGAGTGCCATTGGCATTTGCATCCATGGAGAAAAACCGCAAAGGGCATGTTCGTGAAATGGCAAATCTCCTATTAGAGCGACCTGATTTCAATAGTGTGAAGGTTTTGATTTTCATGGAGCACACCTTGGATGTGTCTGACATTGCAGATGCGGTTTGGCGTTTCTCCAACAACGTTGATCCGCGTCGTGACCATGTGATGGTTGGTGATCGTATTGCTTTTGATGGAACCCGCAAAACCAAAGAGCATGATGGCTTCACACGCGACTGGCCGAACATCCTTGCTTCGGATCAGGAAACCATCGATAGGGTGGATTCAATCTGGGACAAACTTGGTCTTGGCCCGATGATTCCTTCGCCATCGCGCAAGTATCGCAACCAATTGTATCGTGGTGGTGCTGTGGTAACTGAATAATTTTAAGCCCTTCTGTATTTTTTGCCCGGCAGGCTTTGAATGATACCTTTTAATTCCAGATTAAGCAGCAAAGCAGCTGTATGGCTTTGCGTTTTAGATAGACTAATTGCGATTTCGTCCACATAAACTCCGGTATCATTGGTGAGAATGGACAGGCATGCCTTTTCATCTTCACTTAAATCATAAAACAGTTCGATTTGTTTCTGTTTTTTTGTCGAGGTGTCTTCTTTCCAATCCATGATATACAACACATCCTGCGCCGACTGCATCAATGCAGCCTTATGTGTTTTAATTAGGTTGTTGCAGCCTTCGCTTTGCAAATCAATGACTTTAGCCGGTACAGCAAACACATCCCGATTGTAAGAATTTGCAATATCAGCTGTGATGAGTGCTCCGCCTGTTTTGGCTGCTTCGGTCACAATTACCGCATCACAAAGTCCCGCAATGATGCGGTTGCGTTTCGGGAAATTTTCCCTGTCGGGGATGGTGCCACTTGGGTTTTCGGTGACAATGCCACCGAGGTTAATCATTTTGCGTGCAGTGGATGTGTGTTGTTGTGGATATATGCGGTCTAAACCATGGGCCACCACGCCGATGGTTGGAATGCCGTTTTCGATACATGTTCGATGAGCTGTTATGTCGATGCCGTAGGCCAAACCGCTAACGATGGTTGCTCCTGCACGACCTAGTTCCAGGCATATCTGTCGGGTTTGGTCCTTGCCGTAATCGGTAGCTTCACGGGTGCCAACAACTGCTACCATGCGCCTTGCATCCAAGCTTTCCGAGCCTTTGAAGTAAAGAATCAGGGGTGCATCGTGGCAGTTTTTCATTCGGTTAGGGTAATCTGCATCGGTATAAAACAAAACACGTATATTATGCTTGTGGATAAATTCCAATTCCTTCTCAGCCTTTTTGAAATCTTTGAAGTTGGAAATGGCTGAGGCGGTTTTCGGTCCGATACCCGGTATCTTAATCAAGGCCTTTTTGCGTTCTTTGAATACTGCGTCAACCCCTCCACAATAGGAAATCAGTTGTCGTGCCAACACATCTCCAACCCCTTCAATCATGGTAATGGCGATGCGATGCAGAAAAGCGTCATCGTACATATTTTCAGAAAATGAAATAAAAAGTATCTTTCGCAAAAATATCCATTATATGAACCAACCTTTCCGCAATTTGCTGTGCCTGGTTTTGGCAGTCCTCTCTTACTCTTTGATTTTTAACGGATCTGTGTCCGCACAAGAGCGTATATCATTGAAAGGCAAGGTTACCGATTCAAAAACAGGGCTCACTATCCCAGGTGTTACTATTTCCATTGTTGGAACCAATTCGGGAACGGTAACAGATATTGAGGGAATGTATCAGATGGAATTACCCAAGGGAGAATCAACTTTGGAGGTTCGATTCATCGGTTACAAGACCTTGACTAACAAAATCGATATCCAAGGAGATAAACCTATTTCTGTGGATATTCGGCTCGAACCTGAATCCAAATTATTGGACATGGTGGTTGTAACGGCCGGTAAATTCGAGCAACGATTGGATGAGGTTACTGTCTCTATGGCGGTCATAAAACCTGCTTTGATTGAAAACACCAATGCCACTTCGGTTGATCAAGTAATGGAGCAGGTTCCTGGAGTGAACATTGTAGATGGACAGGCTAATATTCGAGGAGGCAGTGGATTTAGTTATGGCGCTGGCAGTAGGGTACTTTTGCTTGTAGACGATTTGCCGATGGTGGCAGCAGATGCCGGGGACGTAAAATGGAGTTTTTTGCCCGTTGAAAATATTGACCAAATCGAAGTAATCAAAGGCGCTTCATCGGTTTTGTTTGGCTCCTCTGCCATGAACGGGGTTATTAATGTCCGTACCGCTTATCCTAAGTCGACTCCCGAAACAAATATCAATTGGTTTACTGGCTGGTATGGCAACACCAAGCGCGAGGAATTGCAATGGTGGGGCAAACAGCTGCAGCAATATGGGGGTTTGAGCTTCAGTCATATGCAACAAGCTGGCCGTTGGGATCTGGTAGCTGCAGGAAATGTTTACCGCGATGAGGGATATCGATTGGGTGAGGACGAAAAAAGATACAGGGTGAATTTCAATACACGTTATCGTTTTGAAAAGGTAAAAGGTTTGTATGCCGGCATTAACTCCAATTTCACCTTCAGCGAAGGAGGCAATTACCTGATATGGCAAGACGACTCGTCGGGCGCCTATTTGCCTAGTGGTGGATTGGATCCCGCAACCACAACTATCAGTTTATATGATACGCGCAGGACTAGCTTCGATCCCTTCATAACTTATGCATCAGCCAACGGCTCCTCACACAAGTTAAGGTTGCGGTACTTCAGTTCCGATAATCGCAATAATACCAAACAGGGTTCCTTCGCAGCCTCGTATTATGCGGAATACCAATATCAACGAAAGTTGGGAGAAGATGCAACGCTTACTGGCGGAATAACCTCCACACTCTATGATGTGAACAGCGAACTGTTCAACGACCATACCGCATCCAATTACGCGCTGTTCTTGCAGGCCGATTGGAAGCCAGGCAGATGGGCTTTCTCACTTGGCGGAAGGATTGAATCCAATCGGATAGATGACGATGCGAGTGAAACCTTACCCGTAATACGCAGCGGAGTAAGTTTCAAGGCTGCTGAAAACACACATCTTCGCGCTTCGTATGGACAAGGTTATCGCTATCCCAGTATAGCAGAGAAATATACTTCCACCAGGGTTGGAAGCATAGTGATTTACCCGAACGACAGTGTGACATCCGAAACCGGTCAAACTGCAGAGCTGGGAATCAAGCAAGGCTTCAGAATTGGCGGTGTTGAGGGTTATTTGGATGTTGCAGCTTTTTGGAGCGAATACAAGGACATGATGGAGTTCACATTCGGTAAGTACGGCACCTTTACGGATCCTTTTTTTGGCTTGGGATTTAAATCCAAGAATATCGGAAATACTCGTATTACCGGATTTGAAATCGAAGCTGTTGGAAGCGGTAAGATTGGAAAAACCCCTCTGACATTCATGGGTGGATTCACCTACATTGAACCAATATCATTAGACTACGATAAAGCTAAAGCGGAAAATGAAAACACGGCCGATTTCAATGTATTAAAATACCGCTACAGAAGGGTCTTTAAAGCGGATGTTGAGGCAAAACCAGGAAAATGGGTGCTGGGGACAAGCGTGCGTTACAACAGCTTCATGGATAACATCGATAAGTTTTTCGAGGAAACCATCCCTGGAATCAAGGATTACAGAAATGTACATGACTATGGTGATTGGGTTTTTGATACGCGAGTAGGTCATCAACTCAACAAGAATTTCCGGGTCATGTTCATCGTGCGGAATGTTTTCAACCATGAGTATGCTGGCCGCCCGGCCGACATGCAGCCTCCTCGAAACTTCATCTTGCAGATAAGTGCGAAATTTTAATTACTCCCGTCCGGCCAACAACATCTTCCCTTCGCGAACAATGTCGCGGTATGAAAGCGTATTGTCGAGGTATTCCTGGTAAACCCGCTGGTCGTGTTGGCCATCAAAGCCTATGCCATTCGAAAGTCTGAAAAGATAACTGTCGTAAACGGCAGGAAGATGTTCCAATATTTTTTTCCTACGATGATTGCGTGCTCCAAGTATCACAGCATCTTTCCAATCATCGCATTCCGGTAACTCTATTTTTTCTGTTGCACGGTTCAAGGTCCTCAAAGCCTCCTGTAATTCCGTTTCACGTCCAACTGATTCAGGTCGCGTTTCAACTGATTCGAAACTTCGTTGCAGGCTTTTGTTTTCGAATGTGCGAACGAAGAAATCCATCGTTTCGAAATTCAAATACAGATCGGGTAGGTTTTTTGAAAAATGCAGATCCTGGAACTCATGCAGTTTTCGATGGTGTTTTTTGTATGCTTGAACGTATTTCCGCTCCTCATCACCTTTCACGTCAGGCAACAATTCGAGGTGGTCCATGCCACTGAAGCCTTTGTTGAATCGATACCAGGCCGGTGATAAGTCGTGGCCATTTCCTCGGTTTCTGTACATGTCAAAGTCTTGCCATCCATAAAGCCAGTTCTTTACTTCGAAAATATCCGACTTCACATATTCCATGTAATGGTTTAGCTCTGTGATGCTAACAGGTTCCAAGAACGGGCACAGCGAGATATTGTGTTCCCAGCAGATGAAATCGCGAGTCACCTCCACGCCTTGTAGATCAGTCAAGCCTGCTCTCCATGAGGTTTGCAAACTGAATAGTTTCAGTTGCTGGATTTCCCAAAGGCAATTCCAAGCGGTTTCGTGGTAAATCAGTTCTTCGCTATTGGATTTGGCAACCATACGGTCGCCATTCACCATCAGCCATGCTTTTTTAGTGGCATATTCAACGATGAAATCATGAACCGATTCCTCGCTGAACATCCCGAAGAAATCCCAATAGCGAGGGTTTGAATAAAGCTCGTCAATGGTTTCCTTGATGGTGTCTTGGTATTTTTCTTTGAAGGGGTTTTTGGGTATCGATGACTGTCCTCCCATGCCATCACTCAAATAAGCCATGATTAAGCGATTTTCCTTAGATACGCAAATCCTGGAAATGTGTTTCAGAGATGGCCTCAAAATGTTAATTTAGCGTTCCATGATCAGGCAATTGGTGTTTTTTTTGGTATTCATGACCGGGGCGATTCAAGCCTCGGCTCAGCCGGTTGCTCCAACAACCGATGAGGAATACAATTACGGTGCTGTTGGTTACCGAATACAGCTTCAAACGCGCATGACCGACAAGCCTGGATACGAGATACGCAGCGGAGGTTCCTGTGAAGAGCCCGGGAGGAAAATCACTTTTAATAGCATGTTTAGGGTAGGGGAAAAGGTTCCTTGTGCTGTTATATTAGTGTACGAAAGGCCCGGTGCATCTCCTTCCTATTATTGTGTTCCCTCATCAAACGCATCACCTGCTTTGTGGGATAAATTCAGGTCGAGTTTGAATGGAGGAACAGACAATCCGTTGGAGCAACTTCGTTTTTTCTCAACTTGCATGGCTCGAGGATTATTGGATGATAATCTTTTGAAAGGGGAGGTGAAATGAAAATCCTTGGTGTTATACCAGCACGATATGGCTCTACGCGTTTTCCCGGAAAACCTTTAGTCATGATCAACGGTGTTTCCATGATTGAGCGGGTTTACAAGCAAGCGACTCTCGCGAGCACACTTTCCGATGTGGTAGTGGCAACGGATGATACCCGGATATTTGATCACGTGCATTTGTTCGGTGGTAAGGTGGTAATGACTTCAGCCAATCATCCCAGTGGCACTGATCGATGTGCCGAGGTAGTCCGGAAAATGTCTGCTGATTGGGATGCCGTGGTTAATATTCAAGGCGACGAGCCTTACATCCAACCCGAGCAAATAGACTTGGTGGCCTCTAGTTTTCAATTGGAGGAGTGTAAGATTGCAACCTTGGTTAAAGCGATAGACTCGGAGTTAGACTTGAACAACCCCAATATTCCGAAAGTGGTGGTTGGTGCCGATGGTAGGGCCTTGTATTTCAGTCGCAGACCCATTCCATATTTTTCGGATGATAAACTTGCAGGTGCTTTGGCGAATGGATCGTTCTTTAGGCATATTGGTATATACGGATATCGGTCGGACACACTGCTGCGTTTAGCAAAGCTGGCTCCTGCTCCTTTGGAGTTGGCAGAATCATTGGAGCAACTTAGGTGGTTGTCTCATGGTTATTCAATTCACGTGAAAACCACTACCGCCGAAAACCATGCAGTGGATGCACCGGCTGACGTAGTCAAGTTGGAACGGCTCTTTGGGGGTTAAATTGGTTTTTGCAACCCTTTGAAAATAAGAATATTAGCACATTCTTTATCTCGGTTTGTCTGAAAAATGACTATCTTAGCGGTATGTTGCGCCAATCTTTTGATTTAGACGGTCATATTCGTGATTTGCTATACGACCACGATTGCGTGATTGTTATGGGATTGGGTGGTTTTATCGCCCACTACCACCCTGCAACTATCAATGAGTCATTGCGTTTTATTACCCCGCCTTCCAAACGCATTGCTTTCAATGCGGCACTTCGGAACAATGATGGCTTACTGGCTCACCATATTTCCTACAAGGAGAAGTTAAGCTATGCCCAGGCATGTGCTGCAGTAACCGAATATGCTGAATCCATCAAAGCGGAGTTGGAACGTGGAGGAAAGCACAAGATTGAAAAGGTGGGTGTTTTATTCAGTGATAACAATGGAAACACGCAGTTTCTACCCGATACATCCACTAATTTCCTGCCTGATTCTTTTGGTTTGCCTATAGTTCAAGCCGTTCCAATCGTTTCTTCTGAAGAATTAGGGCAAACAGGAACAAATGATCCTGCCATAATTGAATTTGGATCTACTGAAACCGAAAATGCCGGAAGGCCCGTTAAGCGTCTTCGGATCATGGAGATGATTCCAGCGGCTGCTGTATTGGCCTTGTTGGTAATGGCTCCTCCCATCATCGATAGGTTCAATGCACATATGGGTTCATTGGTTCCATTTACCAGGATTGATGAGGCTGTTTCAGGAGAGCATGTGGTGATACCCCCAATGCCTCAAATTGAAATAATGCAACCTGAAACCGCATCTGAAGTTCTTAAGGGGTCATCTCCAGATACAGTTGTTCAAATTGTAGTTCCAGAGTCAGTAGTTGAAACCCCGATTGTCGATTCTACAATCAATCCAATATCGATTTCTGCTGCTATTCCTGTTGCTCCTAGTCCCCTTCTCGAAAAGGGAAATCAAGAGATCAGCACAAATGCATCATCCAAAATAAGTTATCACGTAATCGTGGGTAGTTATAAAAATCGACAGAATGCCAAGCGGATGGTTAAAGAGCTTCGAATTGCCGGTGTTGAGGCTGATATCATACACCGTCGTGATGGCAATTATTTGGTTACCGTTTTTGCTGCTGATACTGAAAAAGCTGCCGAAAACGAATTGCCTGTTTTCCGGACCACGGTCGTGGCCTCTGCTTGGGTGTTTGAATCCGCTGAATAACAAGCTTTTTCAAATTTTCCGCATCTGTTTTGCTTATCGTTCGCAAGGGGCTTTTTCCGTAACTTTGTCGCTCTAAAATTGGGCCTTACTAGCTCTGTATAAAACACACCAACATGCTTGATTTCGTCAACAAGATCTTATCCTCGATCTTTGGCAATAAGGCTGCCTCCGACATGAAGACTTTGCTGCCACTGGTAGACAAGATAAAGGCTGCTGAACAGACAATCTCTTCTTTGGATGACGATGGGCTTCGTTCAATGACTATGGATTTCCGTAAGCGTATAACGGATCATATTCAGGAAACATCAGCAGAAATCTCTTCGCTGAATGCCTCAATTGAGTCGGATCCAGATATGCCCATCACCAAGAAAGAGGATATCTATCGCAAGATTGATGAATTGAAGAAGGAGGAAAACCGTCTCATTGAAGAGATGCTGATGGAAATTCTTCCCGAGGCATTTGCGGTGGTGAGGGAAACAGGTCGTAGGTTGACGGCATCCTCTGAAATCAAAGTGATCGCTACGGATCACGATAGAAAGCTGGCTGTTACCAAAAAACATGTCCGCATTGAAGGTGACCATGCTTTTTACACAAATACATGGATTGCCGCAGGCAACCAGGTGACTTGGAACATGGTCCATTACGATGTTCAGCTTATCGGTGGAGCCGTTTTGCACCAAGGCAAGATTGCTGAGATGGCAACAGGGGAAGGTAAAACTTTGGTTGCCACCTTGCCGATTTATCTGAATGCACTCGCCGGCAAAGGTGTTCACGTAGTAACAGTGAACGATTACTTGGCCAAGCGTGACTCTGAATGGAACGGTCCTGTTTTTGAGTTTCTCGGTTTGACAATCGACTGCATCGATAAGCATCAGCCCAACTCCGATCAACGTCGTAACGCATATCTCGCGGATATCACATACGGTACCAACAACGAGTTCGGCTTCGATTACTTGCGCGACAACATGGCGCGCACACCTGAAGACATGGTTCAACGAGGCCATCATTTTGCAATCGTAGATGAGGTTGACTCGGTTCTTGTGGATGATGCCCGAACACCGCTCATCATTTCAGGTCCTACACCCAAGGGTGACAGTCATGAGTTTTTCGCACTCAAGCCCAGGATTGAAAAACTGGTAAGCACTCAACGTGCTTATATCAACACCGCCATTACCGATGCTAAAAAGAAAATGGCGGAAGGTAAAGACGATGAAGCGGGACTGCCATTGTTGCGCGCTTATCGAGGTCTTCCCAAAAACAAAGCCTTGATCAAGTTCTTAAGTGAGACCGGTGTAAGAGCTCTTTTGCAGAAGACCGAAAACCATTATTTGCAGGACCAGCAACGCGAAATGCACAAAGTGGATGCAGAACTGTATTTCGTGATCGATGAAAAGCACAACTCCATCGAGTTAACCGAAAAGGGTATCGACTTGATAACAACATCAGGTGAGGATTCCAGTTTCTTCGTTATGCCTGACGTGGGCAGTGTGATTGCGGAGATTGAGCGTTCAACCGCTTCCGATAAGGAAAAGGCCGAGCGCAAAGACGCACTCATGAGAGACTTTGCAATGAAGTCGGAGCGTATCCATACGGTAAACCAGCTCCTGCGCGCATATACGTTGTATGAGAATGATGTGGAGTATATCATCGATAATGGCAAGATTAAAATCGTAGATGAGCAAACCGGTCGCGTTTTGGAAGGAAGACGTTATTCGGATGGCTTGCACCAAGCGATCGAGGCCAAAGAGAATGTGAAGATCGAAGCGGCCACGCAGACATATGCAACTGTCACGCTCCAGAATTATTTCAGGATGTATCACAAGCTTGCAGGTATGACAGGAACCGCCGAAACCGAAGCTGGCGAGTTCTGGCAGATATACAAGTTGGATGTAGTGGTTATCCCTACCCACCGAAAAATTGTCCGTGATGACCGTGAAGATTTAGTATACAAAACCAACCGTGAAAAATACAATGCGGTAATCGACGAGATTGCAGCACTTACCAAAGCTGGCAGACCGGTGTTGGTTGGAACCACTTCCGTGGAGATATCCGAGCTGCTGAGTCGTATGCTCAAGCTTCGACAGATCAAGCACAATGTACTTAACGCAAAACTCCACCAGCGCGAAGCTGAAATCGTGGCAGAAGCAGGACAGGCTGGAACGGTGACCATCGCAACCAACATGGCGGGTCGTGGTACGGATATCAAACTCGGTCCAGGTGTTAAAGAGGCCGGCGGATTGGCCATCATTGGTACGGAACGACATGAATCCCGTCGTGTAGATCGCCAGTTGCGAGGTCGTTCGGGCCGACAAGGTGATCCAGGGTCATCCCAGTTCTTTGTTTCGCTTGAGGATAATCTCATGCGTTTGTTCGGCTCGGAGCGTATTGCCCGATTGATGGATCGTATGGGTCATGAAGAGGGTGAAATGATTCAACACAGTATGATCACGCGTTCGATTGAGCGTGCGCAGAAAAAAGTTGAGGAAAACAACTTCGGTATACGCAAACGATTGTTGGAGTATGATGATGTGATGAACTCACAGCGGGAAGTGATATACAAAAAACGCAGACACGCCCTCTTCGGTGAAAGGCTTGCTTTGGATTTGGACACCATGCGATATGACACAGCCGAATCCGTTGCCGCTGCATTCGCAGAAAACCGCGACTACGAAGAATTCAAAATGGAGTTGATCCGTTTGTTCTCGATGGAGCCTCCGGTTGATCAGCAGGAATTCATGCGTATAAAGCAGGAGGATCTCGCAGATCGCATTTACAATGCGGCCACCTCGGTTTATGAATTCAAACGTGGCTTGATTGCCGAGAAGGCTTTTCCTGTTATCAAGGACGTGTATGAAAGGCAGGGCTCTGTAGTTGAAAACATCATCGTGCCGTTTGCCGATGGTATACGTCAGGTTCAGGTGGTCGTGAATTTGAAAAAAGCATTCGATACTCAGGCACTTGAAATTGTTTCTGCTTTTGAGCGCACCATTTCCCTGGCACTGATTGACGATGCATGGAAGGAGCACCTTCGTGAAATGGATGAGTTGAAGACATCTGTGCAGAACGCTGTTTACGAACAAAAGGATCCGCTGCTCATTTATAAGTTCGAGTCTTTCGAGTTGTTCAAGAAGATGGTGGATGCCGTTAACCGCGATGTGTTGTCATTCCTTTTCAAGGGTTTCATTGCGGCCCAGGATTCTGGTGCGGTCAAGGAAGCTCGTCCTCCCCAGCGCACCGACCATTCCAAGTTGAAGGCATCACATGATTCGGTTTCCACTGCAGGAAACCCCAATCCCGCCGCAGCAGGTACACCACAACCCCAGCAGGCCCCTCGGGCACAGGCTCCCGTAAGGGCAGAACCCAAAGTGGGCAGGAATGACCCATGTCCATGCGGATCCGGAAAGAAATTCAAGAGCTGTCACGGTCAAGGTATCGAGTAACCAAGCCTAGCCGTGTCTTCCAAAACAATTAGTGTTACCAAGTTGTTACTTGGTTCATACGTCAATGGCCTTTTCCAAGAAAATTAAAATCGTAATCATCATTCTCATGATACTTACCGCATCATTCATGTTAGGAATATTCAACTTGTTTTTTGGTCCCAAGGGAGGTCAAATGGAATCATATCATCAAAACAAAATGCAAAACACTGAAAAAACAATCTATCAGTTCACGATGAACGACATCGATGGCAAGCCTGTTTCTCTGTCGGCTTACAAAGGAAAAGTAGTCATTATCGTAAACGTCGCCAGTAGATGCGGTCTTACGCCACAGTACAAGGAATTGCAAGCTTTTTACGATACATACAAAAACAAGGGTGTGGTTATTTTAGGATTTCCAGCAAACAACTTCATGGGACAGGAGCCTGGGTCTGATTCAGAAATCAAATCCTTTTGCCAGAAGAATTACGGGGTTACTTTTCCGGTTTTCTCGAAAATATCCGTGAAGGGTAAGGACAAAGCCCCGCTGTATCAGTTCCTCTCATCCAAAGAACAAAACGGCGTAATGGACACCGATGTGAGTTGGAACTTCCAAAAATATCTGATTGATAAGGAAGGTAGGTTTGTCACATTTTTCGAGCCTCGTACAGAAATCAATGATGACAAGGTGGTGAAGGCGGTAAACGATCTATTGTAAGCTCTTTCACAGCAAATTAAAGGGTGGATGAGATTTTCATCCGCCCTTTTTTGTTTTGTTTCTATCCCCTTAAGGATCATTTATAACATTAATTATCAATGACATAAACGAATTTTCGATCGTTTTAAAGTTTTCCTGTTTATAAATTGGCCAATAGTAGATTAAACCCTGACTGGGTGAGGTCATCTATTAATTGTGACGAAGATTACAATCTTTTACCAATATTATTTATACATTCACCCAATTAATTTATCCATTAACCATCAAAAAACAGCAAAATGACCAAAAGACTAATTGTGTTCTGTTTGATTTTAGGGTTCTCTGTGGCAATGGCGGTTCAGATTCCATTTTTGCCAGCTAATCCATTCAACTATGCAAATATTGCTTTCCCAATTGATGTGCTCAACAACTTGTCGAATATGGATAACACGCCCACTACAAATCCGATCACAGATCATGGAGCCACTTTAGGTAGGGTGCTTTTTTATGATGTGGATCTGTCTGCTAATCGAACCATTTCCTGTGCTTCTTGTCACAAGCAGAAGTTTTCTTTTACAGATACCGCTCGTTTCAGTGTTGGCTTTAATGGTCAACTTACATCCAGGAATTCCATGGGTTTGATCCATGCACGTTTTCAAAGAGACAGCGCATTCTTTTGGGATAACCGCGCTTCATCCTTGGAGCAACAAGTGTTGATGCCTATAGTCAGTCCGATTGAAATGGGTCTTACTATCGACACTCTTGTTGCTCGCGTTGCATCAAAAGGCTATTATACTGCGCTTTTTCAAAACGCCTACGGCGATCCGGCCGTTACTCCTGACAGGATATCAAGGGCCATGGCCCAGTTTGTTCGTAGTATGAACACCTTCGGCTCTAAGTTTAGGCAAGGCGTCGACATCACAACAGGGCCTCCTGAATCAACTCCATTCCCCAACTTCACAGCCCAAGAAAACTTGGGTAAGAATCTATTTATGGATATAACCCGAGGAAATTGCCAGGCCTGTCATACCCGTAATGTAATGGTGCAACAAGGTGCTCAGAACATCGGATTGGATTTGGTATATGCTGACAATGGAGTAGGTGCTGCAAGCGGTCGTCATGCCCAAGATGGTAAGTTCAGTGTCCCATCATTGATCAACGTGGAACTTACTCCTCCATATATGCATGATGGTAGATTTCAGACTTTGGAGCAGGTCATTGACTTTTACAGTGACTCGGTCAAGGCTCACGTGAACCTATCTGGATTTCTTAGGGAGATAATCCCCGGCACGGTTAATCCTAACAACAACACTTGCGATACGTGCCCTCCACGAAGGCCTCACTTCACGCCAACTGAAAAAGCAGCATTGGTTGCTTTCCTGAAAACCCTTACCGATACCATCATCACCACGGATGAAAGATGGAGCAACCCTTTCAGAGAGTGCTCAACCTATAACTCTTTAACGGTTACTTCATGCGGTAGTTATGTATGGAATGGAGTCACCTATACTGCCTCTGGAAATTACACACGCAGTTATCTGAATAGTAATGGCTGTCCTTCTGTTGACACGTTGCATCTGACCGTCAAAAACAAACCATTGGCGCCTGCTTCTATTACCGTTTCTCTTGTGTCGAATGTATGCAGCAACAGAATTTACAGGTACACGGCACCCGTACTGCCCGCTGCAACTACTACATTGACTGCAGCAACCGGATATAATTGGACCATGCCAACCGGGCCCGTTGGTTCAACTGGAGTTCTTGATTCTGGTTCATTGTCTTCTAGAATTATTAGAATACGCTATTCAAGCAATGCCGCAGCTTCGAACCTCGACAGTATCAGGGTAGCATATACTTCGGCTTGTGGAAACAGTTTGTTCAAAGCGGTCAAACTTACCAATCTCAAGCGAACCGGTTGTGGAAATAACAAAACAGAAGCCCCTGTGGCAACCAATGATTTTGTGATCGGTGTATTTCCAAATCCTGCTTCAGAAAAGTTTTCAGTTCGCATGACTGATGAAAGTAGCCGTACGGCTGAATTCATGGTTTATGATATTAACGGGAAGTTGCTTGATTCTGGACAATTAAGTACTGATTCCGTATTGGAAATAGGACAAACATATCGCCCGGGTCTCTATCTCTTTGTTGCTATTCTCAATAACGAGAGGAAGATTCTGCGGATCATCAAGCAATAGTTTAGTTCCAAATGCTACTTGTTGCCAGCACATTCTAGGGCGATTAGTTTTGCGTTAACTACCTTTGGGGAAATCCAATTCTCCAATGCGCCTACTATTCCTGTTGTCTTTTTTGGGCTTTTCGCACCACTGTTCGTTTGCCCAAACACCCGTCCTTAAATGGAAATCCACCTATGATGGAAAATCCTATGTGGAGGATCGTGGAGTTGCTGTGCGATTTGATTCGCAAGGCAACACTATTGCTTGTGGTTACGAGGAGAATGGCTGCACACAGATAGATATTTGTGTAACCAAGTATGGCCCGCAAGGTGATACGCTGTGGCATGCTTCCTACGACGGATTCAACACTTACGGAACCAATGATTATCCCAACGATATGGAGGTTGATGCGGCTGGGAATATATACATAACAGGAAAAACGGAGATCAATAATTTCGATTATGCTGTTACGTTGAAATACGATCCCGCCGGTAATCTGTTGTGGAGCAAAAAATATGCTACTGCCGAATCCACTGGAAATCGATTAGCACTTGATACTTCAGGAAACGTTTTCATTTGCGGTTTCCGGAACATTTCCTCCAACAAGGATTTCCTTGTTTTGAAATATAATGCTGCTGGCACGGAACAATGGGCGAGGTTTTACTCGAACGGAAATCACGACGAGGCAATCGACGTGGAATGTGAGCCTACAGGAAACATTTATGTAACCGGTAGGCGTTCTGGAGTCAATGCTTTCTATGATTGGGCTACAGTCAAATACGATAGCAATGGGAATCAGCTATGGGCTGATGTGTATGCCAACGCCGCCTCTTTCGCTTACTCGGAAGAACCAGTGGAGCTTGAAATAGATTCCAATGGCGACATCTTAGTTGCTGGTTTTGCCCCATTCCTTTCCACATCCAACAGCGATTACTACGTCATCAAATACAACCCTTCCGGATCAAGGATTTGGGAGGCTCCTTTTGCAAACGCAAATCCCAATAGTGATGAATATCCGGTTGACATGGCCTTGGATTCAGTTGGTAATGTTTACGTGGTAGGGAACAGTGTGGGTAACGGTACTGGGCAGGATATAGTTGCTGTTAAGTTCAATACTAATGGCCAATTTCAATGGCAAGTCCGTTTGGATAGTATTTCGCAAACCGATTATGCAAGGAGTATCGTCTTCGATAATAGTAGTAATTCAATAATTGTTGCTGGTGACCTAACGGTTTCCATTTCCGGCTTTTTGAAACGTGATTGGGTTGTTGCAAGATATGATTTGAGCGGTGCACTATTGAACAAGAGAATTCTCGACGGCCCTGCCAATGATTTCGATTTACCCGCCGATATGGTGGTTGATGCCAATGGCACCTTGGGGTTAACTGGTATGTATTCGATTCATTCGGGTGGATATATGAACGGTGACCAGGTTACTGTTACTATGGACGGTTCCTTGGCCACAGATTGGCTGCGATATTCTAATGGGAACAGTTTTACCGATGACCAGGTTGCTGATTTATTTGTAGACGCTGCTGGAAATTCATACATAACTGGCTTCACCAAAGGTGGTGATAACACCCTAGAGGATTTGGTGGTTGTGAAATTCGATTCGCAAGGCTTTAAAAAGTGGTCCTATGTTTATCAGGGATCGGTAGAAAAAAGTTCAGACAAGGGTATTGCAATAACAGTTGACGCCAACCAAGTGGTTTATGTGACTGGCACCGTTGACACTTCCGGCGGGTCCTTGTATCGTGATATCTATACAGCTGCCTTGGATTCGAATGGCAATCTGATTTGGGATACGATTTACGCAGGTAATGCTGGTGGAGCAGATTATCCTGTTGACATATCGATAAACTCCTTTGGCGGAGTGTATGTTGCCGCCTCTACCATTAATGCAGTTACCGGATTGGATGCAACACTGATATCCTATGACAACAATGGAAATCAGTTGTGGGCTACGTCGTTCGATGGGGGAGGTCAAGCCGATATTTTCAATTGCATGACGGTAGATGGATTAGGTAATGCATATGCGGCTGGACATTTTGTGCCATCCAATGGCGCATTGAGCGACGGGTTGTTGGTGAAATTCGATCCGGCTGGTACAGTGGCATGGGACACCACTTATGATTTTAGCAGTACCTCCACTAGCGATCGTGATTTTTTCAATTCCATCACAATGGATTTGAGTGGTAATGTGATTGTCGCAGGCCAAAGCAACTTTAATTTTGTGACGGCTCAATATGCTCCGAATGGTAATCCAATTTGGATTCAAAACTATAGCTATAGTACCAATCCCGATTCAGCTACAGTGGTTAAGGTGGATTCGTTAAACAATATTTTGGTAGGAGGGACCTTTGGCCAATTTATCGAAGCTGATTTCGGAATCGTGAAATATCGGAATGATGGAACATTGGTTTGGGACAGGAAATATACGAATACAGCCGGTTCCGATGATATATTAACGGATATGGCCATCGATTCGATAGGAAATGTTTATTTGACGGGTTGGGAAACGGCCAACTTCTCCACCAACTATAATTTCATGACCATATCTTATGATTCATCAGGAGTGTTTCGGTATGAGTTGATTTGGTCTGAACCATCTGGCGTTGGTCCCGACTATGGGAAAAAGATCGGAATTGATGCACAGGGTAACATTTACATCGCTGGCGATGCAACTGATAATTGTGATGGCAACACTTTTGTAAACGGATTCCGCTGGGATTTACAAGTTAACAAGTATGGGCCAAATTCCTCTGTTGGTATGAATGAGCCATATCCATCAACCCCATCACTACTGATTATGCCGAACCCATCAAATGGGTTGGCCCAAGTTCAATGGAAAAATGAATCACAATCCAATGCTGTTATTCGAATTGTGGATGCAGCCGGCCGTCAAGTTCATGTATCGGAAACCAATAATGGTTTTTTGATCTTAAACACCAGCGACTGGTCCAAGGGCACATACATTGTATGTGTTTACTTGGATGATTTGATTCTTTACAATCGCTTGGTTGTATATTAACAAGCCTTCACCCCGACCAACTTTCCCTGTCGAGACTTCTATATTGGATGGCCTCTGCAATGTGTTCCGGATTTATTTTATCGCTTTCCGCTAAATCAGCTATGGTCCTTGCAACGCGCAGTATTCTGTCGTAAGCACGGGCCGACAAACCGATTTTATCCACTGCGCTGCGCAGTAGATTGGCGCATTCGTTATTGAGTTTGCAAACTTCACGTAATTGCCTTGCTCCCATTTGCGCATTCGCATAAACGCCTGGTTGATCTTTGAAGCGAAGGGCTTGCACTTTCCTTGCAAGCAAAACCCGCTCTCGAACAATGCTGCTGTTTTCGGTATGACGTTCTTTAGAAAGCTCGGAAAAGGAAACTGGAGTCACTTCCACATGTAAATCTATTCGGTCAAGCAAAGGGCCCGATATACGATTCAAGTATCTCTGTACGATTCCGGGACCGCAAACGCATTCCTTATCGGGATGGTTATGAAATCCACAAGGGCATGGGTTCATACTTGCCACCAACATGAAGCTTGCAGGGAAGTCTACCGATAGTCTTGCGCGAGAAATGGTTACTTTGCGCTCCTCCAATGGTTGACGCATCACCTCCAAAACAGTACGTTTAAATTCGGGCAACTCATCCAAGAACAGTACCCCGTTATGTGCCAACGAGATTTCACCTGGTTGTGGATGGCCACCACCGCCTACCAAGGCTACATCTGAAATGGTGTGGTGCGGTGATCTGAAAGGTCGGGCGCTAACCAATGAGCCGTTGCGAGCTACTTTTCCTGCTACAGAATGGATTTTTGTGGTCTCAAGTGCTTCTTCAACGGTCATTGGGGGCAATATGGTTGGAAGCCTTCGAGCCAACATTGTTTTTCCAGCGCCAGGAGGACCAATCAAAATAACATTATGCCCGCCCGCTGCCGCAATCTCGAGCGCGCGTTTGATGTTCTCTTGTCCTTTAACGTCGCTGAAGTCTAAATCTGATTTGTCTTGTATGTCTTCAAACTCTTTGACTATATCCACAGTAGTAGGTTCCAGCTGGTTTTCCTTTTTGAAAAAACCAATGACCTCGTTGATGCTTTCTACTCCGTAAATATCGATTCCGGAAACGATGGCCGCTTCCCGTGCATTTTCTTTCGGAAGGAAAAACCCTATGAAACCTTCATCTCGGGCGTTTAGCGCAATGGGTAACGCACCCTTAATGGGAAGCACTCTTCCATCCAGCGAAAGTTCGCCCATTATTACATATTTATCTAATCCATCGGATGGTACTTGCTCAGACGCAGCCAACACACCCATTGCAATGGTTAAATCGTATGCACTGCCCTCCTTTCGTATATCGGCAGGGGCCATATTCACTGTAATTTTTTTTCCAGGCATCCGATACCCGGTATTTTTGAAAGCAGCGGCCAACCGTTGTTGGGATTCCTTGACGGCATTGTCGGGCAAGCCAACCAAAAAGAACTTTGTGCCATTATCGCAATTTACCTCTACGGTAATAGTGGTGGCATCGATGCCGTATACGGCGCTGCCGAAGGTTTTGATGAGCATATCGAAAAGAACCTAATAGGTTTGATTGAAAAATCGCAGAGGATCTTTTTATGTGTTTTATTTTGTGTGTACTCGGAAAAATGAAGTCAAAAATTTCTTATTTTTAATCAGAAAAATGAAAAGTCGATGGCAAAATTAAACGTCATTTAAACCGTGCGCATACTTTTTAATCAAATTAAACGTTTAATTTTGATGAGCCCTGAACAATAAACTCAATACCAACCATAAATCCCCAATAACGTGAAGACATCAAAAGGATTTCTAGTTTTATTAGCCTTGGCGCTGTTTGCCAGTTCATGCCGCAAAGAGGAAGGCCCTGAACTTCCCAATCCCGATGCCCAGTTCGTTCAGAACAATGCCGACAACCGGTTCCAGCGAGATGAGGCTGACCAGGCAGACAATGACATCAACGAGGCCTTGAAGGACATACCCGGATTTGGGAAGACCGCAGGCGCCACAACTACCAGTCCGCTTTGTGGTGTATCAATAGATTCATCCCAAATATCCCAGAAGATACTTTTCTTCAACTTCGATGGCGTTACACCATGCTTCAGCCCTTCGCGCACCAGATCCGGTCAAATAAAGGTGCAACTCACATCTGGAGTCAATTGGAGCGCCCCCAATGCCGTTCTAACTCTTACTTATACCAACTTCAAGATTACCCGTTTGTACGACAACAAATGGGTCATGTTCAATGGAGTCAAAACACTCACGAACGTTAACGGTCACAATTGGCTTGGTTTGCTTGCTGGTTCGGTTGCGCATGTTTATCGCGAACGGGCTTACAATGTCGATGTTGATTTCAATAACGGCGCATCTGCTGTTTGGAACAGTGCCCGCCTAACCACTTGGACTTATACTCCCTCCAGTGCTGTTGGACCCAAACTTAACTTCCAGTGCATTGGAGATACTTCCATTAATGGAAAAACAAATGTCGATATGTGGGGTGTGAACCGTTTCGGGAACAATTTCATCACCTACTATACCTCGCCTTGGCAGTCGAACTCCTATTGTGGGTTTTGGCGTCCTACATCAGGTACCATCAAACATGAAGTAAACGGAGGTGTGTTCCAATTGGATTTGGGAGTAGATCAATCCGGAAACGCTTCTGCACTTAATTGCGCTTACGGATACAAGGTCACTTGGACCAACAACGGGAATTCATACACGCGCGTGTTTTCTTACTGATGAAAAACAGTTGTTGAATTAGATTGAGGGCTCCTTCGGGAGCCTTTTTTGTTTTCAGCTTGCGAAAAGCTCCCTCTCTACACCGTGTATTAGGCAGTGTATGATTTTGATGTGCACCTCTTGGATGCGATCAGCAAATCCATTGTGGGATACACGGATTTCCACGTCACATAATGGTGCAATGCTTCCACCACTTTTTCCTGTGAGGCCTATGACCAACATTCCTTTTTCTTTGGCCGCTTGTGCCGCTTTAATCACGTTCGTTGAATTTCCGCTTGTACTGATGGCAAGCAGCACATCCCCTTTACCTCCGAAAGCTTCCACATGCCGCGAAAAAACAGTCTCGAATCCGTAATCATTCGCTACGCATGTGATGTGGCTTGGGTCGGAAATAGACATGGCAGGTAGTGCTGGACGATCATTACGAAACCTACCCGAAAGTTCTTCGGCGAAATGCATCGCGTCACACATGCTACCTCCGTTTCCGCAGGAAATCACTTTGCTCCCGTTTTTTAAAGCGGATGCCAGTACATTAATCGCTTTTGAAACTGCTTCCAAGTTTGAATCCTGATTCAAAAAGGAAGTCAGCGTCGCCGCTGCTTCTTCAAACTCCTTCCGTATGATTTCAGCTGAGTTCATGGTTGCCCTTTGGTTCTTTTTTCGAATCGACAAAGACCTTCATCCAAGAATTTCACATAGGTATCGATGTCGGGTGTGTATCCTCTTGGGTTAGCAAGAATTTTTCCGTTATTATCGAGCAAAATATAATAAGGCTGTGAGTTTGTTTTGTATTGCGTGCGCTGCATATCACTCCACTTGTTGCCCGTTGTTTTGATCTGTTTTCCGGTTTCAGAAACATACTGTTGACTTTCGGGTAACAGTTTCTTGTCATCCACGTAAAGTGAAATAACCACATATTTTTCACTTAAACGCTTCAGGACCTCCGGATCAGACCAAACATTGTCCTCCATCTTGCGGCAATTCACACAACTCCAACCTGTGAAGTCTAACATTACAGGCTTACCCTGCATTTTGGCATAGCGCATGCCTTCATCATAATCCTTGAAACATGTAAGGTTGTGAGGACATTCCGACTCTTGTGGTTTCAACCATTCTTTATAAAATTCGGGCGGTGGGAATCCGCTGATGAGTTTCAGCGGTGCGCCCCATAATCCCGGCACCAGGTATAATGTGAAACTAAATACCAGAATAGCCATGATGGTGCGAGGTACTGATAAGTATGGCAGGTCGCTGTCGTGCGAGAACTTGAGCTTGCCTATCAAGTACAATCCCCATAAGCCGAAAATTATAACCCAAAGGGCTATGAATAGCTCGCGCTTCAGGAAATCCCAATGATATGCAAGGTCGACATTGGAAAGGAATTTCAATGCCAATGCCAACTCCAAGAATCCAAGGCTCACTTTCACTGTATTCAACCATCCTCCTGATTTAGGCAGGGAGGTGAGCATAGAGGGAAACGCTGCGAACAAGGCGAAGGGAACAGCGAGTGCCAAAGCAAACCCAGTCATGCCCGCAATAGGGCCCATATAGCTGCCGCCGTGAGCCGCTTCCACCAATAATGTGCCGATGATAGGACCCGTACAGGAGAATGATACCAACGAGAGTGTGAAAGCCATGAAGAATATGCCCAACAGTCCGCCACGGTCTGATGCGGAGTCAACTTTGTTGATCAATGCTGATGGTAATACGATTTCGAATGCGCCCAGGAAGGATGCTGCGAATATTATGAAGATGATGAAGAATGCCAGGTTGAAAAACGAATTGCTGGCCATTTCATTCAATGCATCAGAGCCGAGTGTTACAGTGACCAGGAAGCCTATGCTCACGTAAATTACTATGATGGAAAGGGCATAGATGATGGCATTGGCCATTCCTTTGCTTCTGGACCCGCTGCGCTTGATGAAGAAGCTCACGGTCATTGGGATCATAGGGAAAACACAAGGCGTGAGCAATGCAAGCAATCCGCCAATCATTCCACCCAGAAAGATTCCCCATATGCCATCGTAATGCTGTTCGCCTTCCAGTTCGCCGCATCCGGGTTCCAATTCGGTCATAGGGCCACCATCAGATACCAGTACCTGGTCGGATGATGATGGTGGGAGAGAGCTCGATGATACAGTGTCTGGAACAGGATTAGATGCGCTGTCATTGGACTCTTTTGCTACGGGTAAAGGAGCAGCCTGTGCGGATCCGGGAATTTCGAACTTCAAACTGATAGACTCTGGAGGTAGGCATCTTTCATCATCGCATACCATGAACTCCACACTGCCAGCAATGGTAAATGCAGTGTTGCTGTTGAGTGCTACTTTCTGCTTGAAAACGGCCTTCTCACCGAAAAACTTCAATTGCATTTCGAAGTTCTTATCGAAATATTCAACCGCTTTTCCTTCAGAAACGTTCCCGACGGTTTTGTAGTTGGGGGAAGCTTCGAAGGTGAAGGTTGTTTTAATGGGACCGCCATCGGGTATGAATTGGGAATACAAATGCCAGCCCTTTTCTATGGTGGCAGTCATTACCAGAATGGCTTCTTTGTCGGATGTTTTCTCAACCGAGGCCTTCCATTTTACCGGCTCAAGAATTTGAGAGAACACAGGTTTGGCCATTAAAATACTGATAAACAGTAATTTTAAGGCCCATTTGGTAGCGTATGATAGGTTTTTCATAGACGATTTGACTTTTCAAATTTACTCAATTGAATGAGCCGAAATCAAACGAAAATAGAGCTCGTTTAATATCTAAAACCAAGAAAAAATTTCTGCACTAGAAAGCGCTTTCTTGCCATCGCCTTGAATATCTTTTTTCACGCTTCCGTTTTCAAGCATGATGATACGGTCTCCATAAGTTTCAGCATCCTTGAGGTTATGGGTAACCAGTAACGTAGTCAATCCATGCGCACGTGTAATTTGGGCGGCCAAGCCCATTACGGTTTTGGCGGTTGCTGGGTCCAATGCCGATGAAGGTTCATCCATCAAGAGCACATCTGTTTGATCCATGACCGTCATCAACAAAGTAAGAGCTTGCCTTTGTCCGCCCGATAGAGTGCCGATTGGTTGATCCACCTTGTGTTCCAATCCCAGTCCCAATTGCGTGATGTTGGCAATTACCTTATTCCGGAATTCGTTGTTAAGTCCTATGATGAGATTTTTGTGTCTGGTTCGCAGTGCGGCCAATCGAAAGTTTTCCATCACAGTTAATTCTGAAGCTGAGCCCGCCAACGGGTCTTGAAAAACCCTAGACACTTTACTGCTTCGTTTGTGATCCAACGCATCGGTTACGTCGCTATTATTGATGAATATCCGTCCAGCATCGGGCAATAAATTTCCCGCAACCAGATTCAGCAAGGTCGATTTCCCGGATCCATTGGATCCAATTAAGATAGTGAACGAACCCCGCTCGATCTCTAGATTGATTCCGCGCAAAGCGTATACCTCGCGATCAGTATCCTTGAAGAATTTCTTATGAATGTTGCTCAATCGAATCATGTGCGTTTTCCTTTAAGGTTCGATATCGCAACAATAGTTAAAACGATTCCTGCCGTCACCAATTTCAGGTAATTTGGGTTTAGGCCAAATGCCAGGGACTGTGCCACGGCCAATCTGAAAACCATGCTTCCTGCAATCATGCAAATCAGTATAGCCCAAACGCTTTTGATTTTAAAAAGAGAAGCAATCGATTCACCGATCATTACGGCAGCCAATCCTGAAATAATGATGCCCACACCCATGTTCACATCTGCGAATCCTTGGTATTGCACCATCAAAAAACCGCTTAGAGCGGTTAAAGCGTTGGCCATCGATAAACCCAGGATTTTCATCCGGTTTATGTTCACTCCATTCGCAGAAGCCATCTGTTCGTTGTTTCCCGTGGCACGCATGGCGATTCCCAAATCCGTTTTCAACATCCATGCCATCATCAAGGCAATTGAAAATGCAAATACCAAAGAAACCAACAGGGGTTTATGATATGTGGCGTCATTGGAAGCGAACAATCCCATGTCCATATCCAAGGGAATATTCGACCGGCCCATTATAGCCAGGTTGACCGAATATAGCGCAGTCATTACCAAAATGCCCGACAGTAAGGGATTGATTCGAAGCCTGGTTGAAATAACGCCGGTTGTTGCGCCACTGATGGCTCCTGCTAGCATGCTAGCAGGTATCACCACCCATAAGCTCCAGTCCAGTACGAGTCCTACTGCGGCAACCACGCCTCCCAATGTAAAGCTTCCATCAGTGGTGATGTCCGGTATTTTGAAAATACGTAACGATAGGTAAACACCAATACCCAAGCTGGCGTAACAAAGTCCTTGTATAATCGCGGCCAGGTATAATTCCATACGCTGCTAAGGCTTGAAAGGTATGAACGTAGAATCGGGATTGATACCGAATGCAGCCGCGGTCTGCGGGTTGTAAAGCTTTTGCCTTGTTCTAACAATGACAGGAACCGGTAGGCTCTTCTTTTCTGCTTTCAAATATTGTGCGGCCATTTGCCCCGATTGATAACCCCATTGATAGAAGTCGGCGCCATAGGATGCAAGTGCGCCTCTACCAACCAAACCTGCTTCGCTGGTAATGATGGGCACGCCTTTTTTGCGACACGATTTGTCAATTGTTTCAAAGGATGCGAATATCACGTTGTCTGGTAGTGCGAAAAACACATCAATTTCTTTTAGCAAGAGAGCCTCTGTTACAAGCTGGGTCTCGGCGCTATTGTTCACTGGAAGAGATATCATTTCCATACCTAGCTCCTGGCACTTTTTGAATAGCACATTGTAGGCTGCTTGCGATTGTGGCTCTGCTTGGTTGAATACCGTGCCCACTTTTTTCGCGTTTGGAAAAAGTTGTTTGATGATAATTGCCGCTGAATCCAAGTAGTCCAATGTTTCAAAAACGCCGGAAAGGTTTTCGGGATACTTGTTGCTTCGATCAACCAACCCAGCCAAGTCGGGTCTCGGCGATACCATCATGAAAATTGGGGTCTTCGAAGTCCTCTTACTTGCTGTGATGGTCGATAAGGTTACGTTTGTAGCTATGAGATCAACATCTTCTGACAAGATTCGGTCACATGCTTGATTCAAAGTAGGGATATCCCCCTGAGCATTCGAATAAATATAGGCTACCGTTTTTTTCTCTTCACTGTAACCGTTATCGGACATAGCTTGATAAAAACCTTGCTTGGCTAAATCTATGGTGGGGTCTTGTATGAAATCCAAAAATCCCACCTTGGTGATTTTGTTGTCTTGGTTATTGCATGACACCAGTGTCAAGATGCAAATTGATAATATGGAAACAAGTTTTTTTCTCATTGATTAGATTTGAATTGATTTACCATGATCCTCCTGCGCCACCGCCACCAAAACTTCCTCCGCCAAATCCTCCGAAACCACCGCCTGAGGATCCGCCTCTTCCTGAAAATCCGCCCCAAGATCCTCGGTGAGGCAAAGCCGATTGGTTTAATAGCATCCAGGCAGTCCAAAACGATAAGTGATTAATCCTGGCATATCTTTTAACTTGATTGACACGTATGGTTATGGCAAGTACTATGAATATAAATGCAAATAGGATTTGCATCCAGGGGAATTCGTTTCGCTTGGGCTCATCATTCACATATTCGCCTGATGCGTATGCGATGATGCGATTGGTTGCTTCGTCTAGACCTTGATAGTATCTGATTGCCTTGAAATTGGGTTTGATGGAGTTTTCGATGATGTTCTTTGCGCGAGCATCGGTTATCGTGCCTTCCATTCCGTATCCTGTGGCTATGAAAACCTTTCGATCTTCGGCAGCTACCATGATCATGACGCCATTGTCTTTTTTGCTCCTACCAACTCCCCATCTCTCGGCCAACTCGAAAGTGTAGTCTTCGATTGGAAACCCGTCGAGTGTTTTTAGTGTTACTATGGCAATTTGAGTGGACGTGCTATCGTCATAAGCCACCAATTTGTTTTCCAGCAATTGCTGCTCCTCAGGATTCAGAATAGAAGCGAAATCGTTTACCAACCTAGGCGGCGATGGGCGTTCGGGGTACTGCTGCGCGAATAACTGGCTCGCATGTACCAGTAACATAATTGCGAGTAAAGAGGTGTTAAAAGCCTGTCTGTACCTCATCCGAAAGCTCGTTGATATCATTATTCATCCGAGGGAAATAGTTGGCAAGTGCTGCGCCAACTTCCTTTACGGCATTGGTCACCCCTTCGCGCATCAAGCCAGCCTTAAATGATTCGCTCATCTTGTCTGAAATCGATTTCCAGAATTCATCGCCCACATGCTGGTGTATTCCGATATCACCGATGATGCAAAACTTTCGATCTGCGTAGGCAATGTAAATCATCACTCCATTCCTTAAGGCGGTTGCCGACATACCTAGCTTATTGAACAGGTAGGCGGCGTGGTCCAAGGGTTCTCCTTTTACATGTTTATCGATATAAACGCGTATTTCGGCAGAGGTACGAAGCTCTGCATCACCAACCGCATCCTTGATGGAAGCAAGGTCGCTTTCAGAAAATACGCTTGAAGCCATTTCGATGGGGATTAGAACTCTACCTTAGGGGCTTTTTCAGCTCCAGCATCAGCTTCGAAGTAAGCCCTTGCTTGGAATCCGAACATCGAGGCCATGATGTTGGTGGGGAAGGATTTTACGCTCAAATTGTAGTTTTTGACGGCTTCGTTGAAATTGTTTCTAGATACTTTGATTCGGTTTTCGGTACCAGTAAGCTCGGCTTGAAGCTCCAAGAAATTCTGGTTGGCCTTGAGGTCAGGGTATTGTTCAACGGTCACCAACAACCTGCTCAATGAACTAGAAACAGCCCCCTGCGCTTGCTGAAATGCAGCCAGGTTTTCTTTGTTTAGGTTGGAAGGATCCAACTTCACTTGCGTAGCTTGAGCCCTAGCTTGTACCACCGCCTCCAGAGTCGACTTTTCGAATTCGGCATATCCCTTAACGGTGCTTACCAAGTTCGGTATCAAATCAAGCCTACGTTGGTAATCGCTTTCTACGTTTTGCCAAGCGGCATTTGCCTCTTCGTTTTTGGACACCAGCCTGTTGTAGGATGACGACAGCCACCATGCTAACAGAAGCACAATAGATCCTAAAATCAGCAATTTTTTCATTTTATTTGGTTTTGGGTTAAAGATAACAATTAATTCAGGCAATGGTTCATTCGTTTGTTTGCCATTCCAAACGCAGCACTTTTTTTGTATTGGGAAGTATTTTAAAACGATCATCGATCCGGTGGGACGCCAGCCATATTATTTTATCCCCACTACACACAATATAAGATGCAGTGCGTTCTACCAAAGTCGCTTTAGCGTCTGTAAAGAAATCGCTGACGAGTTTGCTGTTTTGCATGCCTAAAGGGTGAAAACGGTCGCCACTTTGAACCCTTCTTACTGTTAAGGGGAAGGATATTTTTGATGCATCCAAATAAGCTACACTCGATTTGCCGAAGTCGGTTTCATCCATCTGATCATGAAATGAAACCAGCAGACTGCCAAATTCAAGATCTGCGGCTGAATCACTTTCTTTGATTTCGCAAGTCTCAGTCGATTGCAGTGTCTGGATATCTGTCAATACAAGATTGGAACGATCTTTAACCAGCACCATGTTACCTGAAATGAATTGGGCCCCAGATGCTGTTTCTGTGCGTATTGCCTGTTCGCAAATATCGTAGTTGAGCCCGTGTTTTCGTAGCACATGGAAAAGCAATGTGGCTGGTTCAGGATATTCGAAAAGTATATCCAGATTGAAAACCGTGAAGTGGCCTCGAAATAGATTTCTGCTGATTTTGGTTTCCACGTTATGCGTCATCCAATCCAAGATATGCTCATAACGTTGCATAAGTGTGGCGTGGTTTGAAATGGCATGGTTGGCTTTTGGATTCAATTTGCGCAACATGGGTAGTATCTCATGCCGGATGAAATTGCGTTCGTAGTGGGTGTCTGCATTCGATGAG